>NZ_JBEYWK010000012.1:237284-241087 GCF_040644415.1 Streptomyces sp. NPDC046985 | reverse complement strand
CAAGCTGCGGTGCTCGACCACTCGCGTCACAAGCCTCGTCCGAGCCGTCGTGACCCTGCATCTGGCCAGCTCAGACCGATGATGGAAAAGGCTCATTGAGACGCCACGCCCTCTGCGGGCTTCAGGCCGCCTCGAACGCCCGCCGAATCAACGGCGCCGCCTTCTCCAAGTCGGCCGCCGAGGCGAGACGTACCTCCAGATCCCCGGTCCCGAGGTGTCCGATGCCGCGCATGTCCCTGGTGAAGCCGTCTTCCCGTGCGACGCCGTCCGGGTCGAGTCTGAGAAGACCAGGGTCAGGTGTTGTCTGAATGTTTCCGCGAGCTGGTGGCGCGGGGATACAGTCCGGCCATCAGCGGACCGGGTACGTGGGGGAGGAGCCGACATTGCTGGAGATCGTGGCGCTCAGCGCGCTGACCGCCTTCCTCACGTCGGTGGGCAACGGCGCGGCGGGCGAGATGGGCAAGCAGTTGCTGCTGTCAACGGGTGCACTGGCGAGAAGAGCTACGGGGAGGGAGACCCCGCTGCCCGCTGACCGTGAGGGCTGGGAGTCGCTGGCCGGTCACGTGCACGCCCGCCTGCCCGACGACCCGCGGCAGGCGGCGGAGTGGTCGCGACTCCTGCGGAGCTTTCCGCAGCACGCGGGAGAGCTGTCGTCCGGGAGCGGACTCCCTCCCGCCGCACGGCACTTCACCGACCGCAAGGAGACGGTCAGGCGACTGAGGCGGGAGGCGGACCGTCCGTTCGGGGGCCGGCCACGCGTCGCGTTGCTGTACGGCCCTCCCGGGATCGGCACCACCGCGGTGGCTCTCCACCTCGGCGCCGTCTGTCACCCCCGGTTCCCTGACGGACAGTTCTACGTCGACCTCCGAGACGGGCCCGGAGAACACGGGCCGGCTCCGGCGGCCGTTCTGCTGCGGCTGCTGGGGAAGATGGGCGTCGAACCCGATCGGATCCCGCCCACCGAGGCAGGCCGGGAGCAGCTCTACAGGCGGCTCACCGCCGGCCGGCGGGCGATGGTGGTGATCGACCACGTGTCCTCAGTCGCACAGGTCCGCGGACTCATTCCGGCCAGCCCCGAGGTGTTTTTGCTGGTCGTCGTATCCGGCTCGCCCTTCGTGCTGGAGGCGGAGCGAGTTCCCGTGCCTCGGCTGAGCGACCGGGACGCGCTGAAGATGATCGGGAGGATCGCCGGCCGGGAGCGGGTCGCGCTTGCGGGGCCGCGGATGCCGGAGGTCCTGGCCCATTGCGGGGGAAACGCCTTCGCGTTGAGGGCGACGGCGATGCGCCTGCTGGACGAGGACACGGAGCTGGAACTGCCGGCCCAGGCGGCCGAGGGATCGGGGAGCGACCCGGTGCGCGCCACGGCGCAGGTGAGTTGCTTCCGGGTCCGGGCGGAGACGGCTCGGCTCTGCCGGTTGACGGCCTTGGGCGACTGGCCGTCCGTCACCGTCCACCTCGCCGCGGCCGCGGCGGGCGTCGCCGAGGAGGAGGCCGCTCCTATGCTGGCCGAAGCGGCGGACGCGCAACTGCTGGAGGCCCTGCCCGACGAGCGCTACCGGTTCCGGACCGAGGTACGCCGATACCTGGCGGACACGGCAGGACCGGAGCACGGGATCCTCGCATGCTCGGCGGCGGTCGCCCGAACCCTCGAAGCCTTGCTGAACCGAGCGCTGCACGCGGCACACGTGGCTCTGCCCCAGAGCTGGCGCACCGAGCCGGCGCCCGCGCAGGGGCAGGCGTACCGCGACGAAGCGGAGGGTGTGCAAGCGCTGGCGGTGGAGTCGGGCAACCTCGTGCGTGCGGTGCTCGTCGCCAGGGAGTACGAGCACACCACCACCGTGCTCCGCCTGGGGCGTGCCCTGTGGCCCCTCCAGCTCAAGGCGGGATTCTGGGACGAGGTGCTGCCGGCGCTCCGCGTCGCGGCCCGCCGGGCCGACGAGTGCCAGCCGGGATCGCGAGTCGCGGGCGCGCTGCACTTCCAGCTCGCCCACTGCCTGGGCGAACTGGGCCGTTGGGAGGAGGCCGACCGGGAGGCGGACGCCGCCGCCAGGGCCGAACGCGATGCCGGACACCTTCGTGGCGAGGCGTCCTGCGTGGAGTTGCAGGGTCTGCTGAACCTCTACCGCTGGCGATACGAGACGGCGCATGAGCGGTTCGTCGCGGCAGAGGCCGTCTACGGCAGGGTCGAGCCCGGCCAGGAGGGCGCGGAGGATCTGCCGCGTGCCTTCGCTCTGTCCCGGCGTCATCGAGGACGGGCGCTGCGCGGGATGGGACGGTTCGACGAGTCGCGCGGCCTGCTGACGGCCGCTGTGGAGTTCTTCGCCGAGCGGGGGGAGGCGTACAACCAGGCCCGCGCCCTCACGGACCTGGCCGAGACCTTGCACGATGCGGGTGAGAACACCGAGGCGCTGGCGAAGATCGAGGAGGCGGAGCGCCTCCTCCCGTCGGCCGCGACCCCGCACCTTGGGTACCTGGCCGCACTACGGCTGCGCTGTGAGGTCGCCGGGTAGGGCGGACTCCACCGCCACCGGGTGCACGCCGCCGGCCACGTGCACCCGGAGCGTGATTCCGTCCGGTGGCACCCTGCCTCCCGTGGCGAACCACGCGGTCAGCGAGGACGCGTACGCGGCCGGGTCGGCGTCCGAGCCCGGTCCGGCCGACAGCCGGAACGCACCGTGGTCGCGGACCCGGACGGTGCATGTGTGCGGGCCCGTCACGTAGGCGGCGACCGGGCAGCGCGGGTACCGGCGCAGCACCTCGGCGGTCCATGCTTCCGGGCTGCCGAGCCGGGGATCGTCCGGTCGCCCCTCACGCGTGATCACGTCGGCGGACTCCAGGCTGTCGGGGTCCAGGCTGTCCTCGTGAACGGCGAGGTGCGAGTTCCCGTCGCTCCGGTGCGGGCGCCCCGTGGAGCGTTCGACGACGATGTCCGTCCCCCGGACACGTGTCCATACGTGCAGGGGAGCCGTGCGGCGCGGTGGGTTGTACGCCGGCAGGGGCAGGGGTTCCAGGAGGGCGGGGGCCTCGGGCTCCGGGAGGTCCATCAGACGGTAGAAGTGCCGTCTCAGCAGGGCCGCCGAGGCGCCGGGAGCGGAGGTGGTGAACTCGGCCGGCTCGGCGAGTGGCCGGTGCCCGCTCAGCACCCGTTCGACCTGCTCCCGCAGGAGGCCGCGCGGATCGAGGCGCGGCGCGTCCCGCACGAACGACGCGAGCGGTGCATCGGGATCCAGCCGGTCCTGCGCAGCAGCCGCGAGCATGACGGGGAGGCCCAGGGCCGCGGCGTAGTAGGAGACCGCGCCGAAGTCGCCCAGGACCACGTCCGCGGCGATGAGGGCCTGCCGCCAGGCGTGCACGGGGTCGATCAAGGTCAGCCCGCTACGGCGTGCGCGGTCCAGCCAGGCCCGGACCTGGCCTGGGCCGTGCCCGTACCAGATGTTCGGGTGCAGGATCGCGGCCAGCCGGTACTCGTCGGCCGGCAACTCGGCCGTGAGGCGCGGGAGCAGACCCGGCAGTACGTCCCTGCCGCCTCCGTTCCCGAAGAGACCCTCCGGATTCCAGGTGGAGTTCAGTACGACGAGCCGCTGCCCCGAACGTATGTCCAGGGCGCGCCGGAACCGTTCACGGTAGGGGCGGGCCGCCAGCATGCGGTCGAAGCAAGGGTCCCCGGCGAGCACCGCTGAACTCTCGGCCTCCGGGCACGCGTGGCGCAACCGCTCCAACTGCTCCGGGTGGGATAGGACGAGACCGTCGACGAACGTCTCACCGTCGGCGAGGAGCCACTCCCGCGACAGGCCGAAGGTCGT
>NZ_JBEYWK010000012.1:147052-237188 GCF_040644415.1 Streptomyces sp. NPDC046985 | reverse complement strand
CCGGCTCCCGGCTCCCGGCTCCCGGCTCCCGGCTCCCGGCTCCCGGCTCCCGGCTCCCGGCTCCCGGCTCCCGGCTCCCGGCTCCCGGCTCCCGGCTCCCGGCTCTGCTCAGTTTCTTAGTATAGCCAACGCCATGCGACAAAATGCTCAATTTGCCTTGGAGTGTGTGCAGTTGTCCACCGAAGCTGGCGGAGATCGCCAGGTCGACCGGAGTCGACCGGGCCTGCTCCCACGGCAGTACGGGGAACTCCAGCTCGGCGAACAGCTCGGCGAGTCCCGCCCGGAACGCAGAAGACCCGGTGGAGGCGACGAGCAACTGCACACGGAAGTCATCCCGGAACAGGGGCAGGACGTCCAGGAGGCGTCCGGCGGAGGTGACGTTGTGCACCACCAGCAGTACCTTGCGGCTGGTCGACCGGCTGGTCCACAGATGGGAGTCCTCGCCGACCGGCACCCTCACCGCCAAAGGATCAGCCGACTCCACCGTCACCTCCCGCTGGCTGTGCGGCGTTCTCGCCACCGCGGATCACCCTAGCCGTGCTGGCGCGGACGCTCGCCTTCGGTACGCAGAAGGCAGGCAAGATCGACGGGCGCCGGATTCGTCGACAGTGAGATCGGTAGCGCACAGTTCGCCGAGCTGGTGAGCGATGTCCCTCGGCGGAGCCCGCAGCTCGTCCAGCTCGGCGCGCAGGCGCCGGTGGAGAAGGGATCACGGCGATCGTGCCTCAGGGACGTCCCAGGGACTCTCCGCCGCGTGGGCAAGGAAGGCCCTGACAGCGCTGAAAGACACAAAAACGCTGCTCAGGGCCCATTCCCTAGCACTCGATGATGTTCACCGCGAGCCCGCCCCGCGCCGTCTCCTTGTACTTGACCGACATGTCGGCCCCCTGGCGCGCTATGCCCTTGACCTGCATGTTCGTGGGTAGCCGAGGGATGCTTGGTACCGGCAGGGACTTCTCAGGGACTTTCGGCCGCGAGGGATCCTGCAGCCAGGCGTCCATGGCGGCGAGGCCGCGCTGCCCCGCGCCGGGCATGAAGTGAGCGTAGTGGTCGAGGGTGACCTTCGGCGTCGAGTGCCCCAGCCACTTGGAGAGGCTGACGATCGACTCGCCGGCCTCCAGCTGCACGCTCGCATACGTGTGGCGGAGGACGTGGAACATGTCCTCGCGCGGAGCGGCGTAGCGCGGGACCCGCCGAACCCGGTTGCCGTCGTGTCGCACCTTCTCGCCCACGGGCTTGATCAGCCCGGCGGCGGCGAGCGCACGCTTCCAGCTGCGGTCGTTCCAGGTGCGGTAGTAGATGCGGTTGCCGTGAGACGAGGTGAGGATCAGGTCGACCGTGATCGGCTTTCGCTGGCGCTCTTCGAGCGCGGTGGTGGGGGCCTCCGGGTTCCGCCAGGGCAGCGTGGAGGAAGTCGAAGGGAACCGGCGGAAGTGATCTCGGGCCCGAAGCACGAGATTGGCCGGCAGGGGGACCTCGCGGGTCTTACGCCCCTTGGGGAGCGAGAAGTAGGGACGCCCCTTGATGTCCCACCTGAGCTGGCGGCGGATGTGAACGACTCCAGCCGCGAAGTCGAAGTCCTCTTCGGCGAGACCGAGTGCTTCGCCTTGGCGCAGCCCGAGGCCGATGCCGAGATCGACAGCGATCTGGTAGCGATCCTGCAACCCTGCGCGGACGGCGTCAACGACCTCACGTGACCACGCCTTGGCCTTGCTGTCGATCGCTCGTGGGGGCTTGACGCTGTTCTTCATCTTCATCGGGTTGCGGAGCAGCCGCTGGTCATCGACGGCACTGCCGAGGATCGAGGACAGGTGCCCCCAGATCACCTCTGCCGTCGACTCCTCGACCCTTGTAAGCAGCCCTGCCTTGAAGGTCCGTAGAGCGGCAGCGTCGATCTCACGCAGAGCGTAGTCGCCTACCAACGGGATGATGTGGTTCCAGATGCGGCTGCGCATCGGGTCCGCCGTCGAGGGCTCGTCGGAGCGGCCCGCCCACCAGTGCTCGACGATGTAGTCGGCTAGAAGGATCTCCCCCTTGCGGGGATCGACGAACTCGCCACGGCTGGAGTCCGTCTTGGCGCTGGCGAGCCACTGCTTCGCGTCCTCGCTCGTGTGGAACGACCGGTCCTGGATGCCGGGAATCCCCTTCACCCGGTAGCGCTTCCCGATGCCGTAGATCGCGGTCCGCTCCCGCTTACCGGTCAGCTTGTCGGGGCGCTTCTTCAGCCATCGGTCTTCTATGTAACCCGCCATGACGGGGCCCTCCAGTGGTGCGTGATCATGAGTTGGTCGGTGCTAACGCGATCTGCGGCACGATCCAATCCCCGTGCGGAGAACTTCTTCTCGGGGGAGACCGGACGCGTAAACCACCGCACTACTTCGCGGCCTTCGAGCGCCGTTGCGGCTTCCGGTTCAGCGGGTTAAGGGCGCGGTTGGAGCGGGAGTCCGCTCGCTCCTGATCGCAGACCCACTCGTCGAGCGCCGTGATCCGGTACATCACGCGCCGTCCCATGCGGAAGCTGGGAGGCCCCTGTCGGCGGTGTCGCCAGACGTACAACGTGTTGGGTGAGATACCGAGGTACTCGGCAGCCCTGGGGAGGGTCAAGAAGGCGGCCTGGGATGCTCCGCGCGGCTCCGGCATGGGTCGACTCCTGTCGTGTGGGGCGATGACAGGACGAGATTGCGGAGAAAGGGCGAGTTGGACGAACCGGATTCTTGAGATAGGAGGAGTCAGTCGGGGTCTGCGGCACCAGCACGTATCCGAGGGCTGGCGGGCGACGAACTACTGGCACTACCAGCTGTGATCGACTCGGGCATCTCGGATAGAGCGCTGATGATCGGGGGACCACTGGGTACGCACTTGCCGAGCAGGGTGAGTGCCCGGCAGGTGCTGCGTTCCGGCAACACCTGCCGGATAGTCGCGGCCGACCTGCTGGGTCATCACAGTGAGTCAAAGCGGCGCTCTTCCGCGGTCGTCGAGCTTCGCCATGGAGAGTTGCGGCAGGAGCTGGGAACCGGTAGCCCTTCACGCCAGTTCGGAGACTTCAAGCCGGTAGGCCCGGAGCGAGGCGTGCACGACGCTGCCCCTCGACTTGGGCTGTCCCCTAGGAATCTCGACAGGGCCCGTGCTGGACGAAAGCCCGACCACTGAGCCAAGATCGGGCAGAGGGGGGACGGAAGATTTGAACGAGAAGACTTTCACCGAGATGGCGAGCCGGTTCCTGCGCGCTTCCCTGGACTCGTGGCGCCAAGAGAACCACGCCTTCGCTGTCCTGCACGCTGGTGTCGGATGCGAACACATCCTCAAAGCATTGCTATGCCGTCACAACCCCTTGCTAGTTGCAGAGAAGGGCGATCAATCCTTCCGTTTCCATTCCCTTGGGCATGGAAGCGCTAACGGTGTCAAGCCTCTCTCTGAGGCGAGGACTATCGGAATTCTCGAAGCCTTCAAGACTGCAGCCGTCTTCATGCACGGACGCATGCCAGTGGATGAACGGAATTTTCGACCGTTCGCAGACTCCCGCAACGGCGTCGCGCACTCTGCTTACCTCGATGAAATGGCCGTCAGGAAGGTCGTCGAAACGGGTATCCAAGTCGTCGATTCTGTCCGCGCCGAACTGGGCCTGACCCCGGCAGACTTCTGGGGCGAATACGCGAGCATCTTTGCAGATCTGAGCCAGGTTGCCTCAATGCCCACCCCCGCAGGACCGGCCAAACGGCCCCTGCTGGAACCCCTCGCCCAACAAATCGCGCTCGCCGCGCGCGAGCGTGCGCGCTCTGCGATCTCGGTAGCCCTGAGCACAGGCATTGAGGCCGCTTCCTGGGACGAGGCCACAATGTCTAGAGAGCTCGAAGGAGACATCACCCGCAGTGCGCTGGACGCTGCACTGGTCACCGCGCTACGGATCGAGGGAGCCCACGCCGGACAAGCAGCCGAGAGATTGCTCGTAGAGTACGGAGTGCTTCCGCTTACTGCGCTGCCGGCCTCCCACGACGACCCCGGCGGCATGCAGCGGTCCCATACTGCTGTAACGGTCAAGGTCATGATCGCTTCAGGTGTAATCGCAGGACTCGTCGACGTGCAGAATCGCAATCGCGATATGCCCCTGGTTGACATGGTGATCTACCTCGACCAAAGAGGCTGCCTGATCAGAAGTCGGGTGAGTGGTGGCCACGTGTGGTGGCGTGAGTGCCCGGCCTGCGGTTACGGCGGCAACGTGTACGGGGACCTCGGCCCCGTACCCTGCCGCTGCAATGAGTGGGAAGTGCCGTGCATCCACCCCGGCGGGGTTGTCGACGTTGGAACGGTCGAGTCCTTCTCCTGCCCCTTCTGCGGCCTCTCCCTGAGCAACTGTGAGGAAGTCGCCATGGCGGGCATCGAATCACGTACTGAAGCCCCGGAAGAAGACCGGTGAGCAAAGCGAGCCAGCTCCGCCAAGAAAGGATCCAGCAGGTCAGTTCGTTGACCCAAAGTAGGAACGAGCGCGCACGACGGAGCTCGACAGACGTTGGACCAGAACCGCTCATGGGCAATGCCAACCCGTCTACCAGCGTCAACCCTCTGGGTAGAGTCGCGGTACCCGAGCTGGAGAGGTAGCCGCATGGACGCCGAGATCGTGATCGCGCAGACGACGAGTGACGACGAGGAGCAGGCGAAGACCCTCGCCAGAGGCGCTGTTGAGAGCAAACTGGCGGCGGGCGTCCACATCGATGCGCCCATCACCGCCTTCTACTGGTGGCACGGGAAGGTCGAGGCGGCTCAGGAGTGGCGGATCTCCTACATGACGTCGTCGGATCGCCTCCCCGCGCTAGAGGCATGGCTGCACGAGAGGCACCCGTACGACGTCCCCCAGTGGGTCACGCTGCCTGTGACCGGAGGGTCGGAGGCGTACCTGTCCTGGGTCGTCGACGAGACGCGCCCGGGGTAGAGGTCTCCACTACAGCGCCTTGCTCTCGCTGAGCCTGTGCGCTTCAACGCTTCACAGCGTCGCGAACGTCAGCAGGTGGCCGGCCAGGTCATGCTCAGTGTCGGGGAGCCCGGCAGCGATGGCCTGAGCCCGCTGCCGGCCCATGGTGTTGGGCTTCGACTCCGCCGCTGCGGCGAACTGGTGCGCTACGTAGGCTCCGCGATCTATGTCGCCGCCGCGCAGAAGGGCGGACGCCAGGTCACCCAGGACGACTACGCCGGACTCGGGTAGTTCGCCGCCGAGGCGCTCGACTGCGGAGTCGGCCGTGGCGGTCAGCTCCTGACGCGCGAGTTCGCCATAGACCGAGAGGGTTAACGAGTCCATGCGGTATGGCGTCACGAAGCGGACCCACGCCTGCTCGCTCGTATGGTCGGCGAAGTCATAAGCGAACTTGGCCTGATCGAGAGCACGAAGGGCGCCAGCGTCATCGCCTGACTGGGCGGCTTCCTCCGCGTACCGGCCCAGAGCCCACGCTGCGGCGGTTGCGTTGCCACGTCCGCGTACGTCCTGAGCTGCCTGCGAAAGCATCTCCAGCGCCTTCGCTGGGCTGGGGGCACCGTAGCTCGCGTACCCCAGAGCGAGAGCGCGCAACGGGGGGTGTCCAGCCTTCTTCGCGCACTCCGAGGTCACTCCGTAGTAGGAAGTGGCCTTGTCGTGCTCGCCGAGGTCCCAGGCGACCCACCCAGCAAGAGCGGCAGTCTCCCCGGCCGCGATGGTCAGGGCTCGCTCGTGGGCTCCGGCGCGGGGAAGGGCTGCGGTGATCGCGTCCAAGTGCGCCTCGACGCGGGACTGCAGGCTGAGCGCGCTCTCGTTCAGCTCGTCCACGTGCAACCGGGCCGCATGATCAATAAGCACCCCCGCGGACTCAGGGTCGATCTTGGAACCCTTACTGAGTGCGTACGCCAGCCGGCCCCACGGCTCGGCAGCCGCAGCCGCACCGATGACTGCACCTCCCAGCAGCGTTCGGCGTTTCACGTCGTCCAGGTCCTCCGCCTCGGCCTTGTTCTTCTCTCGCCGCCTGGCGCGGGCGGCTTTCGCCTCGCGCAGCAGCGGCTCCAGCGGGACACCACAGGCCAAAGCGATGTTCCCCAGCGTGTGGTCCGTCGGAACGTTCGCACCGTTCTCGTACCGGTTCACCTCTCGGCGGGTCACCGTTGCCCGGCCGGAAGCGGCGTTGATCGCACCGGCCTGCTCGTCCTGCGTCCGATTCGCGTTACGCCGCAGGTGACGGAGCAGCTCGGCAAATGGATCCACTGCCATGAGTCTGACCCCTATCCGTGGGAGAAAGCCAATACTCCCCTCAACTCCCCCCTGATTTTCCCCCCTTGACAAAGAATTCCCCCCTCCGGTTTCCCCTGTCCCGGATCGCGCAGCCACGGTGCGATGTGCTCATGACCACGCACCGGACAGCAACGCCAACCCGACCTGGGGGCGACGAAGGTGGCGCCCATGTCGTCGGCGCCGCGACCGCTCGGTGTCCGCTGGCCTCTCACGTCTTCGAGATGGCCATGGCGCCGGTAGATGTGCACGTCGCTCAAGCACGACGAACCACGGTCACCGTGCTGAAGCACTGGTCGTTGCCGGAGACGCCGGCAGAGGACGCCCAGGTCGTCGTCTCGGAGTTGGTGTCCAACGCGATCATCCACGGTTCCGGGGATGTCCGACTGCGACTGCAACACGACGACCACGAGCTTCGAATCCGAGTCACCGACGACAACACCGCGCCGGCGAGGCGACGACGTGCAAGGGCCGCCAGCCTCGGTGGTCGAGGGCTGCACCTCGTCGCCTGCCTGTCGCTTCGGTGGGGCGTCGCGGACGGCGGCCGGACGACATACGCGGTCATCCCCACTCTCACGGAGGCACCCCCATGTCGCCCCACAACGCAGTCAAGCACGGAGCCAAGGTGTTGAGCCTCGTCGCCTTCGACCGGGGGCGAGAGAAGCACCCGGGCGGTGTGGCGCCGACTGCTGGCCGTGACCATCCGAGTTGGCCTCTCACCTCTGCCCGAGTGAAGCGTCAGTCCCGAGCTGGCCAACTCCGAGGCTTCCGTGAGCACTTCTACCGACAGGCCATCGATGCGCAGGCCGATCAGCCGCTGCGCGTGCTGGCGTACAGCTTGGTACCGAGTCCGAGGGCCACACCTGATGAGGACTGGGGGACGTTGCAGGCTGAGGCCGACCAGCTCGGTTACGCGATCGCCGCCCGGCTCCACGATGTGGCGGTTCCGGTGACCACGACGTACTTCCCGGCGTCCAGCGCGAGCCAGGGCGTCTACACGCCGCCTTGGGCTCGACCTGGTTGGCGGGAAGCCGAGCGGCAGCTCCGAGCGGGCTTGGCCGACGGCGTGCTCGTCCTCGACCGGCACAACATCAGCTCCGATGACGACGAGTACGACGCCGTGATCAAACACCTGGGCGAGCACTGCCGGGCGTTCCTCCACCTCGTGATCCCCGAGGAGCCCGTCGCGCCGACTTGAAGGCGTCCACTGCGCTGGATGGACAGGAAGGGCTGGGGCTGGCGGCAGATCAGCGCCCAGATCGCCCTGATCGCCACCGTGAGCGTCGTACTCGCTTTCACCTTCAAATACACCTGACCGAGGGCTGACCATGACTTTCGAGGGACATGCCGATCGTGCACCGCGCCTCCTGCCGCACCGCGAGCAGGGCGAAGCGCTCCTCGCCATCAGGGAGGCCGCTCCCTCGGCACCCAGCGAAGAGGGCATCGACCTCTTCTCCGTGCCCGCCGGTGAGGTTCAGGGGCGTGGCTTCAACCTCTCGCGCTTGCACCGGCTCTCGCGCCTGCCGGCCGTGCCGGAGAGATCGACCTCGCCGTCGGCTGACGGCCCGCCGGACGCAGCCTGACTCCTCAAGGGAGCACGACGGCGACCACGGCTGTCCCGGATGCCTACACCGTCCCATCCATCCCCGAGCAAAGGTCGCAGATGAACCGTCCCGTTCTCGCTCTGGCCACCACCATCGCCCTCGCGTCCGCGGTGAACATCGCCCAGCGTCACCTGCAGCACCGCCAGACCCTGGAACTGGCCGTGCACCAGGCCCACGGGCGCATGCTCGAAGTCGCCACTACGCACCCGGACTTGGACCCGATCTGGGTGCGCAACCATCCCGATCACGTCAAGGACGACGAATCGGGTCCGCTCCTGATGTGCCAGTGGTGGCTTGAGTTCTGGCGCACCGGCCTCAATCTCAGGGTGTTCACCCCCGCCATCCTGCGGCAGAACGCGCGGAACTTCATGCAGGACCCGACGGCCCTCAAGGCGTGGGCCTTGACCCGCCACGGGCGTGCTCTGCAGTCCCGAGGGCGATGGGACCGCTTGCACGTTGCGCTGCTCGACGCGGCGTTCGAGGAGGCCGGCGGTCCGTCCCAGTACCCCGAGTTGGAACTTGCCCCGGCTTCGGCCCTCTGAGGCACGACGACACCCTGACGAGAGGATGATCATGACCGTTTCCGCTTGCGGATCGCCACCCGCCCCGGCCGCGCCGAGCGACCACGGGTCGCGCGCTCTTCTCCTCGACCTCGACGGGGTCCTCCTCGACACGCGTCCCGTGATGCGGAGGGCGTGGCAGAGGGTCCAGGAGGTCCATGGCGTCGCGCTCCCGTTCCGTGACTACGAGCGCCACCTGGGTCGCGAGTTCGGGGACATCATGGAGCGCCTGGGTGTGACCGATGCCGAGGCGGTCCGTAGGACGTACGAGGCGGAGTCCGTGGCCACCGCGCACCTCGCGGAGGAGTTCGCCGGCATCGTCGAGACGCTCCACGCCTTCGTGGCTGCCGATTGGCGGCTGGGCGTCGTGACGTCCAAGCACGTCGACCGGGCGGCCCCGCTCCTCGCGCGCCTCGGGTGTCCCTTCGCGACCATCCGCACGCCCGCCGGCGCGGGCCGGACGAAGCCGGCCCCGGACCCGCTCCTCCTGGCGCTGGTCGACCTGGGAGTCGACCCCGCCTCCGCCGTCTACGTGGGTGACATGGCGGTCGACCAGGAGTCGGCCGCACGCGCCGGCGTCCCTTATGTGCACGCTGGGTGGGGCTACGGGCAGCCGACGGCTCCCGCCCCGGAGACAGTCTCGTCCCCCAGGGATCTGCTGAGCCTCCTCCCCGCCAAGCAGCTCGTCGAGGGGAGCAGGGTGTGAGCCCCCGCACCACTGGTGGCCTCGGCCTGGTCCGCTCCTCCAACGCCGGGAAGCCGACGTGGACTCTCGTCGGAACCGGCGCCCTGGCGCACGCGCGAACCGAGCACATCCACACCACGGACCTGGAAGCGACGACCGTCGACAAGCAGTTACTGCGCTCCGGCGTCGAAGACGTCATGGAGGCCGTCGACCGTTACAGCGCCACTCTGGCCGCCACCCCGGGCGGAGCCGGCTGGCTCCACGTCCAGCACGTCCCCGTGCGACGCTTCGTCGCCGAGATCGTGCGCAAGCTCCTGGCCCTGAACTCCTGGGCACCGTTCGCCTCCGCCCCGGGGCCCCTGACCCTGGCCCCGTTCGAAGGGCTCGTGGGACTGCGTTCGAGCAGCTCGCGTGAGTACCTGGCATACACCGTGACGTGGTCCGGCGTCGCGTACCTGCTCGGTGCTGCGGCACCGCACAACCCGACCCGCTCCGCCCAGCTCCGCAACCGTTCCCGGACGAGTACGGCGAACACGGAGCCGGGTCCGCTCCCCTCGGACCTCGGACGGCAGGACGTTCTGGCGCTGTCGTGGACCTCCCGCCACGCCGCCACGCTGACCCCGGTTCTCGCCGAACTGTCACGCGGCGGGCAGAGGAGTCTCCTGCTCGATCTCGCCACTGATGCCGCCGAGCGGTGCAGCGCGGGACCGGCAACGGGTATCGAGCTGCGCTCGGCTCCGAGCGACCTCTTCACCCTCTCCGGCACCGCCGAGGGCCTCCATCGTCCCGACGACGAGCACGTCGTCCAGGTGGGAGGCCACGGCGTCCAACTCGCCCGGCTCGTAGCGCTCTTGTCGGTGCTCTTGGAGACCAGCGGGGGCTGCACCCAGCCGTCGTGGCGGACGGTGGTGCGAGCGGAGAGCTGGCTCGACGACATCCTGTCGACCACCCGGCCGCACACCGTCCTGCTGAGCAACGACACCAGCCCCCTGGGCGTGCTGGCCGCGCACGCGGCCGAGCGGCACGGGGCGAACTCGGTTCACGTCCAGCACGGGGCGTGGACGGCGGAATCGGTCGCCTGGCCGGCCCTGCACAGCCGCGACATCGTCGTCATGGGCGAGAGGGACCTCGTTCTGGGCCGAGGGTGGGCGCGCCACCCCGAGGCCGAGGTGCACGTCCTCGGACAGCCCCGCTTCGACGTCCTCGCTGGCCTGAGCCGCCAGGCACAGCGCCGGTACCTGGAGAAGCTGCTCGCTCCGAGTGGACGGCGCGCGCCGACCCGGATCGCGGTGTGGGCCTGCCAGCCCTTCAACCCCGATCACCTCAAGTCCCACGCGGACCTCCTCCTAGAGGGGCTCGCCGAGGCGGACGGCGACTGGGGGCTCGTCATCGCTCCACACCCGGCGCAGGAAGCCGACGCCTTCACCGTTCTGATGAAGCGGCACGCCGGGACGCCCGTCGCGGTGGCCGATCCCCGGGTCGGAGCACGAGGCTGCCTCGCTGGCGCGGACGTCCTGGCGAGCGCGTACTCGACGTGCGGGATCGAAGCCGCGCTGCTCGGCATCCCGGTCCTCGAAATCGGCCCGCCGGGCGAACGCACCCTGGGCCTGACCGGTCACGGACTGGCGACCCGGTGCGAGGCCGCCGGTGAGGTCGCCGAAGCACTCTCCGGCGTGCGCGCGGGCCCTGCGCCGACTCCGCGGGCAGCCCTGGACGCGGTCTGCCGGTGGCGCGGCGACAGCGCCGCTCGGATCGCCCGGCTCATCACCGACCGCGCCCCCTCCGGGCCGAGGACCGATGACTTCACCCACCACCACCCGGGCGCCGCTGCGTCGCCCCAGGACGAAGGAGCATCCGTCCGATGACATCCCTCACGGCCGACAGCATCGCCGAGCTGTTCTCCGGCGCCGTCACGCTGGCCAAATCCGGCGAGAAGATCAGCCCCCGGGGCATGGCCACCCACGAAGTCCGCGACGTGCACCTGCTGCTCACCCAGCCGCGTGCCCGCCTGCTCTACGCCCCGCCCGCCCGCATCGTGAATCCGGCCTTCGCGGTCGCCGAGACGGTCTGGCACCTGTCCGGATCCGACGCACCGTGGATCTTCGACTACAACAACCGGCTGCGGCAGTTCGCCGACGACGGCGTCCTCCTGGGGGCGTACGGACCCAGGATGCGGAACTGGGGCGGCAAGGTCGACCAGCTCGCCCGCGTCGTGGAGATCCTCCAGGCCGACCCCGACTCCCGGCGAGCCCTGATCCAGCTCTACGACCCGGCCCAGGACGCAGCCGGACACAAGGACGTGCCCTGCACCCTCGGATTCCGGTTCCACCTGCGCGCCGGCCGCCTGCATATGGCGACCATGATGCGCGGCCAGGACGTATGGATCGGCATGCCGTACGACGTGTTCTTCTACACCGTGCTGCACGAGCTGGTCGCCGGATGGCTCGACGCGGAACTCGGCGAGTTTCACCTGCACATCGGCTCGCTGCACATCTACGACGAGCACATCGAGCAGGCCGACACGCTCACCTCGCTCCCGGCGAGCGGGATCATGCCCGACCTGCGAACACCCTGGAACGGCTTCGACGGCCTGCTCGACCAGGTCGAGGCCCGTGACGTGACCGGCCACCCCGGCTGGGACGCGATGGCCGAGACGCTGCGCAGCTACCGGCTGTGGAAGGACGGCAAACGCGAGCAGGCGTGGCGGGCGGCCGACACGATCGACGGGCCCCTCGGCCAGGCCCTCACCGCCTGGTACGGAGAGCTGGAGCGGCGCTCGACCAAGCGCGCCGCGACGGCGGGGGCAAGGTGACCGCCGCCATGAAGCGCATCTCCTCCGTCGTCCTCGGCCTGTGCTCGTACACCCACGACTCGTCGGCCGCCCTCCTCGTGGATGGTGAACTCGTCGGCTTCGTCGAGGAGGAACGCCTCTCCGAGCAGAAGCACACCAAGCTCTACCCGGCCCGCGCCGTGGGATGGCTCCTCGACCAGGCCAAGCTGAGCGCCAGCGAGGTGGACGCCGTCGCTTACAACTTCCAGCCTGCCCGCTACCTCGCCGAGTCGCCCGTAGCCCTGCGCATGGCGCTCTCGTCGGCCACGCGCGACCGCAGCCTGGCTCGCGCCCACGGGTTCGCCAAGGTCGCCCTGCGCACCCGGCGGCGGCTGCGTGTCCTCGGCAGCCAGTTCCCCTCGGCCCGCGTCACACCGGTCCTGCACCACCGAGCCCACCAGCTCACGGCCTTCGCCGCCTCCGGCTGGGAGGAAGCCGCCGTACTCGTGGTCGACAGCCTCGGCGAGCGGCAGACCACCACGATCGCCCACGGCCACGGCGTTCAGCACCCCCGCGTCCAGACCCTGGAAGCGATCAACGACCCGGCCTCCCTCGGGTACGTGTACGGCGCCGTCACCGAGCACCTGGGTTGGCGGCGGGGCGACGAGGAGGGCACCGTCATGGCGCTGGCCGCCCTCGGTGACCCCGCCCGCTTCCGCCACCTGTTCACCGCGGCCGTCCGCACGACGGCCACCGGCTTCCGCATCCACCCCGGCTACTTCCCGACGCGCACCCTCACGTCGGGATACCCGAGGACATCCCGGCGGTTCGTCGCCGAGACCTGCCCCGAGCGGCACCCGAGCGAACCGCTCACCGACGTCCACCGAGACCTGGCGGCGGCCCTCCAGGAGCGGACCGAGCAGGTGATGGTCCACCTCGCCCGCCGCGCCCGTGTACTCACCAGCTCCCGGCGCCTGTGCGTGGGTGGCGGCGTCGCCACGAACTGCGTGAGCATCGGGAGGATCATCGAAGCTGACATCTTCGACGAGGTGTTCGTTCCGCCGGCACCGGGGGACGCCGGAACCGCGATCGGGGCCGCCCTTGCCGTGCACGTCGATGCGCGTACGCCTCGCCCGGTCGCTGGCATCGCCCGCCACTGTTACCTCGGCCCCTCCTACGAGGAGCAGCCCCTCGACCTGACACCCTGGCCCGGCCTGCGCCAGAAGACCCTCGGCATCGAGACCGCCGAGTTCCTCGCCGACCAGCTCGCCCACGGCACGATCGCCGGACTGTTCCAGGGAGGGGTTGAGGCCGGGCCGCGTGCCCTGGGCAACCGCTCGATCCTCGCCTCCCCGCTGGAGCCCGGCGTCGTCGAGCGGCTTAACGCCACCGTGAAGTTCCGCGAACCGTTCCGGCCCTTCGCCCCCATGGTCCCGGCCGAGCGCGCCGCCGAGTTCTTCCACCTCGGCCAGCCGGCCCCGTACATGTCCATGGCCTCCGGGGTGACAGACCTGACGCGCGAGCGGGTGCCGGCCATCGTGCACGCCAACGGCACCTCCCGCCTGCAGACCGTCACCCGGTCGCAGAACCCGTTCATGCACGCGGTGCTGACTGCCTTCGGCCGCCGGACCGGCGTACCCGTGCTGATCAACACCTCTCTCAACGTCAAGGGCAAGCCGATCTGCGGGACACCCGAGATGGCCCTGGACTGCCTGGCCAACTCCGGCCTCGACGCCCTGCTGCTCGAAGGGCGGTGGATCACCAAATGAAGATCGGATACAGCTTCTGGGGCTTCCTCGGCAACGGCGTCACCGACACCCCCGACGGAGGCCGCAGCCACCGGCGCCCCTTCATCGACGCCCTCCTTGCCCGCGGTCACGAGATCGTCTTCCTCCAGCCCGACCGCGACCGCCTCGAAGCCGGTGACTACCTCGGCGGTGCGTATACCTTCGACGACGGCCTGCCCAGCACCGACGCCCTGTTCCTGGAGTGGCGTTGGGCCATCCTCGGCCGCAACACCACCGTGTGCGGCAGCGAGGGGCACACCTGCGACCTCCACCGGCAGGCCCAGCTCATCAACCACTACACGGCCCGGCACCGGACGCCCACCGTCATCTGGGACAAGGACCGCACCCTGCGCGCCGAGAGCGTGTGGCGCCGCACGGCCCATACCTGCGTCTGCGAGGCCGCGCTCGCGCCGACCCCCGGCGCGCACTCGCTGCTCTTCCCCGTCGCCGAGGACCTCCTCGCCCAGGCCGACCCCCTCACCCTCGCGGCGCGGCCTCGGGATCTCGCGCTCGGCTACGTGGGCAACCAGTACGACCGCGACGAGCCCTTCGACCGCTTCTTCGCCCCGGCCGCCGCCCGTGTCGAGCACCTGGTCGCCGGGAAGTGGACGAAGACCGGCCGCTGGCCGCACGTCCGCTTCGCGGGCCGGATCCCGTTCGAGGACGCCGCGGGCGTCTACGGCCGGTCCCTGGCCACGGTGCTCATGCTGCCCGAGCGGTACGCCGCGGTCGGGCAGATGACCCAGCGCATCTTTGAGGCCGTGCTCGCCGGATGCCTGCCGCTGGTCCCGGCGGACATCCGCTTCGCCGACCGGTTCGTCCCGAAGGAGCTGGTCGTGCGCTCCGGCAGCGACGTCCTCGAACGCCTCTCCTACCTGCGCGAGATCGCCGGCACCGAGCAGCACGCCGCCCTGATCGCCGCGTGCGTGGACCGCCTGCGCCTGTTCGGCCTGTGCAAGCAGGTCAACACCCTGGAGTCAGTCCTGCACGGCCTCATCCAGGCCACCGCGACCGAGCGGGGAGCTGCCTGATGCAGACCGCTCGATCGACCACGGCGCGCGGATCCTCCGGGCGCGTCCCGGAGGATGGGTCCGCCGGACACCCGAACCTCTCTACGCTGGAGCATCGTGAAGAAGGTCGCCATCGTCGGCTGCGGAGGCAGCGGCAAATCCCACGTGGCCCGCGAACTGGGCAGGATCCTCGACGCCCCGGTGACGCACCTGGACGCCGCGTTCTACGACGACGAGTGGAACGCGTTGCCCATGGACAAGTTCACCGAGCTGCAGCGCGAGCTGGTCGCGCAGCCGCGGTGGGTGATCGACGGCAACTACAACTCGACGCTGCAGGTACGGCTCGAAGCCTGCGACACGGTGGTCCTGATGGACGTGTCGACCGTGGCGGCGCTGTACGGGATCTTCTCCCGGCAGATCCGGCACGGGGCCGGGCACAAGGGCAACGGGGTGCACAACCGCATCCACTGGGGCGTGATCAAGTACGTCGCCACGTACCGGCACAAGATGCGGCCCCGCGTGATGGCGAAGATCGAGGAGTTCGGCTCCGGCGCCGATGTGGTGCTGCTGGCCAACCGGCGTCAGACGCGCCGCTGGCTGCGGAAGGTCGCCGCCGAGCAGTCCTGACCGGCCCGCGCCCCCGGTCAGGGGGTGCGGCATGAACGAACCCAACCCGTTCCTGGACCCCGCCCGGCAGTCGGAGCTGTACGGACACGCCTCGCGGCTGGCCGGGCGGACCAGCGCCCTGATGCGCGCCAAGACCGCCGGACACCCGGTGCCCGAGACGATCGTCAGCCTGGTGCAGACCCACTACGCCCGGCCCGACCGGCTCGGCGTGGTGATCGACATCGGATGCGGTCGCGGCACGAGCAGCCTCGTCATCGCCGAGCATCTGAGGCCCAAGCGCGTCGTGGGCCTGGACGCCGCCCCATCCCTGCTCGCCCAGGCCCGCGAGCGCGCCAAGGACCTGCCCAACAGCACGGTGGACTTCGTCGAAGGCGACTTCCACGACCTCCCCCTGCCCGACGGGTCGAGCGACATCGTCGTCGCGGCGTTCTGCCTCTACCACTCGCCGCACCCCGAGGACGTCGTCGGGGAGATCGCCAGGGTCCTCGCCCCCGGGAGTCTGGCCGTGCTCGTCACCAAGGGCCTCGACAGCTACCAGGAGATGGACGAGCTGGTCGCCTCCGCCGGTCTCGATCCGCGTGCCGCCCAGCACGAGAGCCTCTACACCGCAGCCCACAGCGGCAACCTCGCCGACGTGACCGCCTCCTCGCTCGACGTGATCGCCGTCCTGGACGAGGAGCACGTCTTCACCTTCGACGGCCACGACCACACGGCGCAGTACCTGGCCACCAACCCCAAGTACGACCTGGCGCCCGGCCTGTACGGCAACCCCGGTGCCCTGGCGGCGACCCTGCACGAGTTCCTTCCCGATCAGCCGCTGACCACCCGGTCCCGGATCACCTTCGTCGTCGCCCAGCCGAAGGAAGGAGGAGAGCCGACATGAGCCCCGCCCCATTCACCAAGCACTACGCGGAACTCGAGCGCGCGGCGGGGGCGGTGCGCCACTACCGGTGGCTCACCGCGCACGCCAAACCGCTGCGGCAGCCGGCCCTCCACACTGCCGGACCGCGGTTCCTGACGTTCGAACGGATCGAGGGCCGCCCCGTACGTCCCGAGGACCTCCCGCGCGTGGCGGAACTACTCGGCCACGCCCACGGTGCCGCCTGGGCCAGCGACCTGCACTCCGCCTCGCTGGACACCCCGCACCTCTTCGAGGACGGCACGCTGTTTGACGACTACCTCGGTCCCCGGAAGGTCGCTCTACGGCGACGCCACGAGCAGGGCTACTTGCCCAACAAGACGGCCCTGCACGCGATGCTCGGCCTGCTGCAGGCGACCGCCGAGGGCCCGTGCGTCTTCTACAAGGACAGCAACCCGCGAAACTTCATCATCACCGCGCAAGACATCGTCGCCGTCGACACCGACGACCTCTCCCTCGCCCCGCTGGGCTACGACCTCGCCAAGCTCGTCGCGACGCTCCACCTGACCTACGGGCCGCTCACGGACCAAGCCGTCACTACCGCCCTGCTCGCGTACAACGCGGCAGCCCGACGCTACGACGCCCGGCTGGGCACGACGGACCGGGGCCAGCTCGACAGCTTCCTGGGCCTGCACGCCGTGCTCACCGCCCCGTACGTCGGCCGCAACGGTTACCACTACAGCCTGCCCCTCCGTTTCACGCACCGAGGAGCCTCATGATCACCACCGAACTCGTCTTCGTCCGGCACGGCCAGGCCCAGTGCAACGCCGACGGCCTGGTCGGGGGCCCGCGCACCTGCAACGGCCTGACCAACCTCGGGTATGCCCAAGCCGAACAGGCCGCACGCCGCCTGGCCACCGAGCACCTGAAGAAGCCCTTCGACGTCATCTACACCGGCCCGCGGATCCGCCTCGTCCAGACCGGCGAGATCATCGCCCGAACGCTCCAGATCCCCGTGCTCCACGACGAGCGACTCGACGGCCCGGTCCACGGCGACGCCGACGGCCAGCCCTGGGACGCGGTGAAGACGGCCGCCGACGGCGGGCCGCACGCCCACCCCGACATGCCCTGGGCCAACGGCTCCGACACCTGGAACGGGTTCCTGAAGCGCGCCAGCAGGAACCTGAGCCAGCTCATCGAGGAGAACCACGGCAAGCGCGTTATCTTCGCCGCCCACGGGGAGACGGTGATCACCGCACACACCCTGCTGCTCGGCATCCCGATCGGCTCGCCCGCCGGATTCACCCACAACCACGCCTCGATCACCCGCTGGCAGCACCACCGAAACCGCCTGGGCCAGAACCGCTGGATGCTCGACCGGCACAACGACACCGAGCACCTCAGCCTCCTCACGCCGGAGCCGACCCCGTGATCGCGACCTCGCGCGACCCCCGGATACAACTGGCGCACCAGCTCCTCGGCACAGTCGACATCGCTACGGACCCCGCGCTCCCGCCCCGCGTCGTACGCCTGGTGGCCGGTGACGGGCGTCAGTACATCGCGAAGCAGCACGCGGAGCGAGACCGGTACGCCGGAGAACTCCACGCCTACGGGGCGTGGGTCACCCATCTGACCGGCCATGCACCGGTGTTGGTCGGCCGGGATGATGCCACCCACACCCTGCTGCTCACCGCACTCGCAGGCGACCGCGCGGACACCGTCGCTCCGGGCTCGCCCGAGGAGGAGCTGGCCCACCACGAGGCCGGGCACGTGCTGGGCAAGCTGCACCGGGCCACGGCCATGCCCCAGGGCGGTGCCGTCGGCGCCTCACTCGCTGAGCGGTTCCAGGGGTGGATCGACCGGGCCGTCCGAGCCGACCTGCTCGACGCGGCCGAGGAGAACCTGCTGAAGCACCACGCGGTCATCCTGGGCACCAGCCACATGGAAAGCGCGATCTGCCACCTCGACTACCAGCCGCGCAACTGGCTGCTCGGCGACACCTTCGGCATCTACGACTTCGAGCACATGCGACGCGACGCAAGGGTCCGCGACTTCGCCCGGCTCGAATTCCGACGCTGGCAGGCCGCCCCCCACCTCCGCACCGCCTTCTTCGACGGCTACGGACGCTCACCCAACGACCTCGAACGACGCCTCCTGGAGTCCTTCGGCGCCATCGAGGCGGCCACAGCCCTGGTCAAGGGCCACCAAGAGAACGACGCCGCGCTCAGCGCGCACGGCAGAACCGTTCTGTCGCGGCTCGCCTGACCAGCCCCTTAGACGACACCACTCTGGAGATCTCCGTGCCACAGCACGAGCAGCCCCCGACCAACGCTTCCCCTCGACGGGCCGTGGTGACCGGCTCCGCCGGATTCATCGGCTCCCACCTCGCCCGCGCCCTCGTCCAGGCCGGCACCACCGTGATCGGCGTGGACCGCCGAGACCCGTCTACCGACCCGACGGCCGCCGCCAACCTCGCCGCGCTGCGGGGTCGCCCGGGATACCACCACGTCACGGCCGACCTCCTCCACTGCGCGATCGACCCGATCCTGATCGACGCCGACACCGTCTTCCACCTCGCCGGCATCCCCGGCGTACGGCCCTCGTGGGGACCGCAGTTCGGCGACTACCTCGCGTCCAACGTGCTGGCCACCCACCGCGTCCTCGAAGCCTCCACCCGGATCGGCGTATCCCGGCTCGTCGTAGCCTCCTCCTCCAGCGTCTACGGCCCGACCGACGGCGACGCGAGTCGCGAGACCGACCGCCCCAACCCCGCTTCCCCGTACGCCGTGACCAAGCTGGCCGAGGAGCAGCTCTGTCTCGCCTACGCCGAGCGCCCCGTCGGCCCCAGCGTGGTCGCCCTGCGGTACTTCACCGTCTACGGCCCCCGGCAGCGTGCCGACATGTTCACCCACCGCGCCCTGTACGCCGCCCTGACCGGACAACCCCTGCGCCTTTACGGAGACGGCCACCAGCGCCGCGACTTCACCTACATCGACGACGTGGTCGCCGCCACGATCGCCGCCGGCACCGTCCCGAACGCGCACGGCACCATCAACGTCGGCGGTGGCTCGAGCGCGTCCCTGCTGGACGTGATCAACATCGCCAACAGCCTCACCGGCCGCGAGATCCAGCTCCATCAGGACCACGTGCGCAACGGGGACGTCCTCCTCACGCGTGCCGACCCCGGCCGTGCGGGAGAGGTCCTCGGCTGGCAGCCGCGCGTCGACCTCCACAGCGGACTGCGCGCTCACATGCAGGCGCTGGCCTCCCCGGTGCCGGACTACAGCCGTGCCGCCTAGGCGCACCCGTCGGATCACGAGAGGAGTGCTCATGGAGACCCCCGAGCGAGCGCGGCTGGACGCCTTCTTCCGAAGGATCACCGCGCAGTTCCCCGCTGGCCGGGCGATCACGACGCTGGTCATCACGCACCTGCTCCAGGAACGACCTGCGTTCTTGCGCGCCATGACCGCGGTGTCCACTATCGGCGCCGTCCTCCCCAAGCCCCGGTCGATCCACCAGCCGACCCTCGACACCGTCCGCCGCACCCTGCCGGTCCACGACCTGACCCGGGAGCGGTTCACCGACGAGACCCAGGCCCTGCACTATCTGGAGGACACGGCCGGCGGCCAAGACGTCGTCCTGGTCGACATCGGCGGGTACTTCGCGCCCAGCCTCGACACCCTCGTGAACAAGTTCTCCGGCCGCATCCTCGGCGTCGTTGAGGACACCGAGAACGGACACCAGCGGTACGCAGCCCTCGGCTCGCTCCCGTGCCCGGTCGTGTCCGTGGCCCGCTCACCGCTCAAGGACTGCGAGGACCACCTCGTCGGCCGATCCATCGTGTTCTCTACCGACGCCCTCGTCCGCGCCCGCGGGGACATCCTCACGAGCCGCAGCGCGTGCATCATCGGCTTCGGCAAGATCGGTCGCTCGATTGCGCAGACCCTGCGTGCTCAGGACCTGCGCGTCACCGTGTACGACAACGACGCGGTCAAGCGGGTACAGGCGCACGCCCTCGGCTTCCACACCAGCGCGTCCACCACCGAGGCCGTTCACGACGCGGATCTCGTCCTGTGTGCCACCGGCAATCTCGCCCTCCGGCACGAGGATTTCGCCGCCCTGCGCAACGGCGCGTACCTCGGATCGGTGACCTCCTCTGAGGACGAACTCGAACTCGGCAGCCTCGACGACCTCTACGAACGCCAATCCGTCGGACCCCAGTTGACCCGGTACGAGGTCACCGGCCACTACTTCTACGTTCTCGCCGACGGCGGCGCCGTCAACTTCGTGCACGGCGCCGCCGTCGGCACCTACATCCACCTCGTCCAGGCCGAGATACTCGCCGCCACCGCCGCACTCAGCCACGCGCGACTCCAGCCCGGACTGCACGAGATGCCGGCGGCCGACCGCGACACCATCGCCAGAACCTGGCTCCGCCACTTCGAAAGGTGACCTCGTTGCCACCCTCCACCGGACACGTCCGCGCCGTCACCGAGGCGTACCTCGCCCGCCACCCGGATGAGCGCGCCTCCCTGACGATGCTGCTCGACGTACTGGCAGGCGCGGACGATCCCACCAGCCGTAAGACCTTCCCCGCCCACGTGACCTGCAGCGCCATCGTCATCAACGGTGAACGGCACGTGCTCCACATCCTGCACAAGGCGTCCGGGAAACTTCTGGCGCCCGGCGGGCACAACGAACCGTCCGACCAGCGCCTGCGCGACGCCGCCCTGCGCGAACTGCACGAGGAGGCCGGCTTCCCGCCGAGCGCCGTGGTTCCCCTCGCCGGCTGCGAGGACATCCCCTTCGACATCGACGTGCACGCGATCGACGCGAATCCGTCGAAGAACGAGCCGGCCCACCACCACGTGGACTTTCGCTGGGCCTTCCACCTCGGGGCCGATCACGCGGTGACGCTGCAGGAGAAGGAGGTCGACGGCTACCAGTGGCGGCCGTTCGCGACCACCGCCTCGCCCACCGTCCGCGCCAAGCTTGCCCAGCTCACCTGAAGCCCCCGAACCCGACCACCAGGAGGACGCCGTGGCCGCCACCACAACCCGACCGACCGCCGCCAAACGTCGCCGGCACATCGCCGTCATACCCTGCCGCTGGGGCGCCTCCCGCTTCCCAGGCAAACCACTGGCCCCCCTCGGCGGCATGCCGCTGCTCTGGCACGTCCACCAGCGCTGCCTGGAGGCCAAACGCCTCGACGGAGCCATCGTCGCCACGGACGACGAACGCATCGAATCGGCGTGCCGCGAACTCGGCATCGCCTGCATCCGCACCGGGGAGCACCTCACCGGCACCGACCGCGTCGCAGAGGTCGCCGAACGTCTCCCGGCCGACGGATACATCAACGTCCAGGGCGACGAGCCGTTCATCTCGCCGACCGCCATCAACGACGTCTCCGAGGCCCTGGAATTCGCTCCGCCCGGCACCTTCGCCGTGAATGCCTACACCGAGCTGGTCGACGTCGGCGCCGTCCTAGACCACAACGTCGTCAAGCTCGTCGTCACGGCCCGCAGTGAGGCCCTCATGTTCTCGCGCCAGCCCATCCCGTACCCCAGGGGCGACCGGCCGAAGTACCTGCGCCAACTGGGCCTCTACGGCTTCACCGGCGAGGCTCTCCAGCACTTCCGGCGGCTCCAGCAGGGGCCCCTGGAGCGTGCCGAGGGAGTGGAGATGCTGCGCTTCGTCGAACACGGCCACGCCGTGCGGATGGTGCCCGTCCTGGACGACGGAGTGGCAGTAGACACCCCCGAGGATCTGGCGCGAGCCGAACGCCTCCTCGATCAGCACCACTGAGGCATCCGCAGGAACTCGATCTTTCCTGGTGGACGACTCTTTCCTTCGTACTTCCGGTCAGAGGAATGTGTCGGCCCGGTCAGAGCCGATTAGCGATGGGCGATGGTCACGGGGCGTCGGACACGCCTGTAGGGCGGTAGCGCAGCGGACGATCTGCAGCCGTCCGCTACCGGCGAAGTTGTTCTTCGTCCTCAACCTCGGACAGCTTGTGCCGCAGTTCTCACTCTGTGATGACCGCTCGCGCAGCAAGCGCCCAGAGCGCTTACCAGGCGGCGCGGATCTATGCAGGCATCGCCCGTGCAGGAGCGGCCGACACCGGGTGAGACGACCGCAAACGATCTTCCGGACAACAGGATGGACTTGTCCGCGGGGCCTACGTATGTTCGTCGTCCCACGTCGGGCAGCGCCCTGGAGAGGGCCGATGACCAGCGGAAAGGAGGCGGGACGGATACCAGTAGACGACCGTGATCTGGCCCCGAAACTGAAACTGGCGCCGAAGGGATACCAGCTCCCAAGCGCCGGGCTGGCGCTCCGAAGGGCGCCGATTCACATCACCTCGGCGGCAGGGCTTCTCGCACAAGACCGCCCACCGCGCTCCTACGAACAACGGAGTGTCGCATGCTCGCCATGCCGAGCGGGATCCCGGCCTGCCCGGGCATCAGCCGCCGACACCGCTTCGCCACCCTCACCAGCAGCGACTTGATCGCCGCCGAGCGGGGTCGCTGAGATGGCCCGCATTCGAACCGTCAAGCCGGAGGCGTTCACCTCCGAGTCCCTCGCCGAAGTGACCGTGGCGGCCGAGCGGACCTTCTTCGGCCTGCTCACCCAGGCCGACGACCACGGTCGCCACCGGGACAACGCCGCGATCATCGCTGGGCTCCTCTGGCCCCTGCGCGCCGAGCACACCTCCGTCCACGTCGAGGACGACCTCCACCAGCTCGCGAACGCCGGACTGATCTGCCGATACACCGGATGCGACGACCGCCGCTACCTCCACATCGTCACCTGGTCCGAGCACCAGAAGATCGACAAGCCCAGCCAGTCCCGCCTGCCATCGTGCCCGCAGCATCAGGCTGCCGACCGGTGCGCACCGTGCAAGGGCGCCTGCACCCGGCGGACCGAGGGCTCGCCCACTTCTCCCCGAGGACTCTCCGAAACGTCGGGGAGGGCTCCCCGAGCCCTCGATCTGCCTGCCGTACGCGCCTCGACGACGCCGGACCACGCAGACGCACCCGTCGCCGACCGGCAGGAGGCTGCCGACGGCGCGATAGGCACAGCGGAGCGAGCTGGCGCTAAGAGTCCAGGTCAGACCGGATTCTCCGAGGACTCCCCGAACCTTCCCCGGGGCCTCTCCGAAGGCTCGGCGCCTGGATCTAGGATCTTGGATCCTGGATCTCTTGTCCCTACGGGGCGCACAGCGCCCGCAGCCAGCGTCTCCGCCAAGGAGCTCGTCGGCGAGTGCGTCGCCGGGTGCGACCAGCGCCCTCCGAACGACGTGATTGGACACCTCGGGCGGATCACCAAGAAGCTTTTGGACGAGGGCATCGCACCGGAGCACATCCGAGCCGGACTGGCGAAATTCGCGGCCAACCCGAAGCACCCGAGAGTGCTGACCAGCATGGTCAACGAAGCGATGAACGCCCGCCCCGGCGGTTTGGCGCGGCCGGGAATCCGGCCTAACGTGCCTGCCCACCAGGCGTGGACCAACCCGGCCAACGCTTCAGCCGCCTACGCCGAGGAGCTGTGATGCACACCCGTCACCGCGAACCCCAGCTCCTCGGCAACGAAGGCACCCTGGAGCGCATGGACCGGATCCTGGCCGCCCGCGACATCGACCCGGCCGACGCCGCCGCGCTCCCCGACGACCCCGAGCCGTACTCTCCGCTCGATGCTCTCCTGGCCGGCATGCCCCCGCGCTACCAGGCAGCTGTCGCCGACCACCCGATGGTCCTGGACTGGGTCGGGAAGGTCACCGAGGCGGCCGTCGCCCCCAGCCGGGGAGCGCGGCGGCAGGTCACCACAGGGGCCCAGCCTCCTGATGGCCGGAGTCGTCGGCGCGGCCAAGACGCACCAGGCGTACGGCGCGGTCCGAGCGCTGGTGCAGAGCGGGGTCGGCGTGCGCTGGCGCGCAACCACCGCTGCCGACCTGCACGCCGATCTCCGCCCCCGGCCCGGGGCCGACAGCGAGCGGGAGCTGGCGGCCGTGAGCCGGTGCCCGCTGCTGACCATTGACGACCTCGGCGCGGCCAAGGCCAGCGAGTGGGTCGCGGAAGTGACGTACCGGCTGATCAACCGGCGGTACAACTACGAACTCCCCATGCTGATCACGACCACCTGGCGATCAAGGACCTGCGCTCGTACCTCGGGGATCGCGTCGCCAGCAGGCTCGCGCAGATGACCACCCGAGTCGAGTTCGAGGCCGTCGACCGCAGACGCCACAGCGCCGCCGCCTGGCCCTCCACAGGCGACCCCGCCGGACTGCGCCCCCGCCGCGCCGCCCCGGGCACCTGCCGCCAGCGCACCTCTCCGCCGACGCCCCTGCGCGAGGAGAGCGATCGGAGCACCCCGCATGCCCAGCACGATGAACAGCCCTGCCTGCCACCGCCAGTTGGGCGACCACACCTGGCGGGCCGAAGCCGTCTGCCAGAGCACGGAGTACAACACGGTGGACCCCGAAGTCTTCTTCCCCGAGCCCGACGAGACCGCCAAGATCGCCATGGCAAAGGCCCTGTGCGGCCAGATCCCGGTCCGCCGCACCCGCCTGGACGTCGCTCTCGAAGGGGGTGACACCGACGGGATCCGGGGCGGCCTCACGAGCGCGGGCCGTTGCACGACAAGCTCGCCAGCCGTCTCGACTACAGCCGCGTCAACGCCACCATCGCCGGGCGCGACGTGCACCTCACCCATGCGGAGCGCCGCGCGGTCGAGTACGCGGCCTATCGCCACAGGTGAGCGAGCAGTGCCTGGCCTGGCTTCTGACGGTCACCGAGGAGCACGCCAAAAAGCGATACCGCGAGATCCGCCGGGCCGAGCACAACCGAACCTTGCACCAGCCCACCACGAACACCCCACCCCCCGAGACCAGCGGCGAGCGCCTGATCCGCGACGACTTCGGGACGGCGGCATGAACACCGCAAGCACGCCGAAGACGGCGCATACTTCTTGTGGGACCGCGCGGCTGTCGTGGCCCTCGGGGGCGCGGGATGCGCGCTGTCGTACGACGCCCTGCAGCAGATGGCCGTCGCCATCCATATCCGAGGCTTCCTTACCTACCGGTTCCCGCTGGTGATCGACGGGTTCATCGCGCATGGCATCCGAGCCTTCCTGGTCCTGCGAAACGCACCCCTGGCGCCCGGCTCTACGTCTGGACGTTCTTCGGGTACGGCCACTGCCGCCAGCATCTGGGCCAACGCACTCCACGCGGTGCGCATCAACCAGGACGCGGTCGCCGGCACCGGCCTCCGGCTCGGCGACGCGGTGGTCGCGGTGCTCTCCACCATCACCCGCTCGCACTGGCCGGAGCGGTCCACCTCTACATTTTCATCGCCCGGGGGCCGGTCAAGGACATTGACCGGCAGAATCTCGGTCAGCCCGGTCACCTCGGTCAGACCGATCGAGACGACGCCATCGAGGTCACCCGAACCGACCGAGCCGGTCAGCAGCGGTCAGCGGTCGGTCAGGTCAAGCCCGGTCAGTCGGTCACCGCTCTGACCGACCGGCTGCCGCTGTCCCCGACCGACGAGGACACCGCCACCCGGTCAGTGACCGGAGACTCGACCCCGGCGACCAGCTTCCAGTCGGTCACCGACCACCACAACCGCAGCCACGGTGCCCCTGACCTGCCGGGACAGGTGGACAAGGGGCGGACGGGCGCTGACCGCCCCGACAGTGCGGCCCCGGTCGGTGATGGTCAGGGCAGCCCGGCGGCGGTCAGTGCCCCGCCGGTCACCTCGCCGCCGGTCACTGACCGGGCCGCTCGGCCGACTGGTGACCGGCGTCCTGACCCGGACACCGAGGAGCTGCCGAAGATCGCCCGGTCGGCGGTCAGGGCCGAGGACAAACTGACCCGCAAGGTGGTCGCCCAGGCGATCCGAGGTCAGCAGATCCCGCTGTCCAGCGACCCCCTGACCGCGCTGATGGCCCAGCTGCGTGAGCAGCACCGCCAGCCGGTCACTTCCTCCCGGCCCTGACCGAACCTCCACGGAGTGGGTGACCAAGCCGGTCACCCCGGTCGGTCACCCGCTCCACATGTCTCTGAGACACCCCGCCACAGCAGAAGCGGAGAGCACCCGATGCGCACTCACCCGGCCACGCCCGCCGAAGTCGACTCCTGGCTGACTGTCATGCACCAGCACGGACACCTCCACCGCGCCCAGTCCGGCTCCGACACCACCTGGATCGTGCAACGCGAGCAGCACGACCGGCCCTGGACCCTGCACCACCCCGCCCTGGCCATGGACCGGATCGATGAACTCGTCCGCGAAATCCAGCAGCAGGACCCGAAGACGAGCCGGTGAACACCAACGATCCGGTGGCCATCCCCGCTGGACAGCAGCGTGACCCCACCACAGCTCTTGGCGGAGCAAGTTGTCGCATACGACGGTCCTACGGCCCGTCGCACGCACTTGCCCCCGCCCCGGAGGGCGGGGGAAGCCCGGCTGGTCCCCGAGCGAGGGCGCACGGGGACCAGCCGGGCAACCGGCACCAGGGGGTGCCGGTCACGGGGGAGAGAGAAGCCGACCACGACGACCACCGCGAGCAGCCGAGCCCGAGCACGCCCGCGTTTCCAGATCGCACACCGCGCCGCCGCAGCCGTAACTCGAGCGAGCGCACCCGCAAGACGACCACCCGCCTCCCGGACAGCGAGCACGCCGAGATCGTCACCGCTGCTGCGCAACGCCGCGTCACTGTTGCCCGATTCATCGCAGCCGCCGGTCTCGCCGCCGCCCGCGGTTCCACCACCCTGCACTTCAACGAGCAGCTTGACGCCGCCATCGACGAGCTGGCCGCCCTGCGCACCGCCCTGGCCCAGGTCGGCAACAACATCAACCAGATCGCCTTCGTCTACAACGCCGGGGGCAGCCCCGGCACGGCGAACTCGATTACGCCCTCGCGGCCTTGACTCGTCTGCTGTCCCGTATCGACGACACGGCCGACACTCTGGTGAAGAAGCGACTCTGATGGTCCCCAAGATCTGGCGCGGCTCACGCACCCACGGCCTGCTCGTCTACCTCTACGGTCTCGGCAAACGTGACGAGCACGTCGATCCTCACCTCGTCGGGAGCTGGGACGGCTTCGCCCCCGACCTCGGCCGCGACACCAGTGCCGACCCGGACCCTAAGGTCAGCCTCGCCCGCCTCGCCGCCGCCCTCGACCTCCGGGTCAAGCAGGCCGGCGGCCGCGCCCCCGCCAAGCACGTGTGGCACTGCTCGGTCCGCACCGACCCCGGCGACCGGATGCTGACCGATGCCAAATGGAACACCGTCACACGCCGCCTGGTCGCGGCGACCGGGATCGCCCCGAGGGCGACCCGGACGGCTGCCGTTGGGTCGCGGTGCGCCACGCGGACGACCACATCCATATCCTGGCCACCATGGTTCGAGGCGATTTGCGCCGCCCCAGGATGAACTACGACTTCAAGAAGGCCCAGGCCGAATGCCGTCGCATCGAGAAGGAGTGGGGGCTGCGTCGGCTCAATCCGGGCCACGGTACCGGCTCCAAGGCGCCCACCAGCGCCGAGCGCTTCATGGCCGAGCGCACCGGGCGGCCCGAGCCCTCCCGTGAGACGCTCCGCGAAGCCGTCCGCCAGGCCCTCGCCGGAGCCGCCACCGAAGAGGAGTTCTTCACCCGGCTGCGCGAGGCCGGGCTGCGCGTGAAGGTACGGACCGCGCCGTCCGGCGATGCCATCGGCTACAACGTGGCACTCCCCGACGACCGCAACCGCCACCGTGAGCCGATCTGGTTCCCCGGCTCCAAGCTCGCCCCTGACCTGTCCCTGCCGAAGGTCCGCCTTCGCCTCGGCGACGACACGGTCGACCAGACGACGTCGTCGACCGCCACCGGCGGCCGACCGGACTGGTCCTCGCCCGCCAGGGCACGGCGGAGCGTCGCCGGCATCGCTGAGCGTGCCGCCGTCCTCCTCGACGGCGGCGACGAAGCCGCCGCCCAGCTCGTCGGCGTCGGCGAACTCTTGGACGCGGTCGCCCAGACCTCCCCGGCCGCCACCCGCGCCGACCCTGTTGTCTGTACCCGGACCACCATCGGCGCTGCCCTCAAGATTTACCACTACAGCATGAGCTGCGGCCGCGTCTCCGGTGCCGGGCGGCATCCTGACTCGTTCCACACGCAGTTCGAGTCCGAAGCAAAGGCGCGTGGTCTGACCCCCTGCGGTGTGGACCACTGCCGCTGGGCTCGTGAAGAGCTGGATCGCCTGCTCCCGCGTGCGCGAACCTGACCACGGCGTTTGACATTCGATCCAGTCGTCACAGATCAGAGAGTCGCCCCCGACTAACTTCGCTGACCAAGGACAGGCACCCGGGTGACGCAGCGGCGTGTCATCCCGGCGACCAGCGTTAGCTCCGGTCGATGTGGTTGCATCAGGAGTGGTGGGCCCGGCGGGGTCCCTGCCCCGTGTTCGACCCGACATCGAGCACGCCTTGGAGAAGCCAACTCGGCCGGCACCGCAGCATGGTCAGGATGTTCCTCGTGGCTCTCCACCGCGCGCTGTGTCGGGACGGCTTCGCGGTGTGAAGGGGCTCCGAGTCATGAAGACCACCGCCATCGAACGCCGCGCCGAAATGCTGCGTCTGTACACCGGGCTGCCCTGGCAGTCGGCTCTGCGCCGGGTTGAGGCCGCCGCGCCTGGCTCCCCGCTGATCCAGCAGCCGGACGCTGACCAGCTGTTGCTGGAGGCCCGGGTGATGGACGCCCTGGCCTGGCGCCGGATCACCACTGTGCACCCGTGGGGCATCAAGTACGTCGACCCCAGCTCCGACCGCCTCCTGATCCGTTTCGAGGCTGACCCGGTCGAGAGGCCCGACCCGGACGAGACCCAGGCGCTGGAACTGGCCGCAGCGCTGCTGCCGCGCGCCGACGAGTACGGCGACGTCAGCGGTGTGCCCGGGGCACGTACTCGCGTCGAGGACGGACAGGTCGTGCTGCGCGTGCTGGACACGTCCGCCTCCGTCACGCTGTTGGGCCTGGACCCCGACGAGTGGCTGCGCGCGGTCGATGTCCAGGATCAGCATTTGGCCACCGAAGAAATGACGCTGTGCCACCGCGATATGCCGGACCGGTGGCACCCGGCTGAGCGTCCCTACCGGCGGCCGGCCCGCCGGGGCACCCTCGCGTCGGCCTGGCTGACCAGCGGGCTGCTGCGCCGAGTCGGCCTGATCCGTACGCTGGGGGTGCCGCTGGCCGTGACGGGATGGCTCAACTGCCGCGAACGTGACGGTGGCGAACGCTGGATCATCGACCCCACGTTCGCCGAAGGTCACGGTGCCACCGGCCACCGGCGGCTGATGGCGTTGCTCGCGGCACCCGGCTGGGGTCTGCCCGTCACCGCCTCGGACGAGCACTGCAACTGCCATCTGCCGCCCGGTTACAGCGACCAGTGCACCACCACCCTCACCGCCCTCCTGGCCGAACGGCCCGGCGCGCTGGAGGTGCGCACCATCCAGCGTCATGGCGACCGCCTGAAGCAGATCCAGGAGCAGTGCCCGTCGCTCTACACGGCTCAGCAGCGGCTTGCTCTCCCCGTGCCCGCCTGGGTCGACCGCTGGCTCAAACTCGGTTGATCTCCTGCTCCGGGCGCACCGGTCGGGGCTGTCAGCGGCCTTCGCCAGGAATCGCTCAGCCTTCCCCACGACGACGCATCAGGGACAGCCGGGTTCGATTGGTGGGGTAGTCAGCCCCGGCCGGTGTTCTTCGGGAGTCCGCCCCGGAAGTCGCAGCCGGGGCATTCGTCCTCGCTTTGGATGTGCCCCTCATACCAGCCGTGGACGGCCGCGTGCAGGATCGCCTCTTCCACCGTGGCTTCGCCACGATCGACCGCTGCGATGGCGTTACCGACAACGACCTTGAGCGCGGCGTTGTCGGGCGAGGAAACGGCGGGGACGGCATTGGGGAGTCGGTCATGCTCTGACCTAGGGGGCAACGTGCCGTCATTCAGTGGAATCGGCGTCCGGGGGCGGCTCGCCGGACCTGGTCAAGCGGTGGATGCTGAGACGGACTGCGGCCGAGCGAAGCCCAAGCTCGTGGGAGGGGGCGTCGATAGACATCTGGGGTGCTTCTCGTAGCCGGTGGAGGACTGCGTGGTCGTTGGCGGCGTCCTGGGACCGGCTGATCCGGTAGGCACCGATGGCACCGGCTGCGACGACGAACAATGAGATGCTGCAGGTGCCGTAACTGTGCTGGACGGCGGCGGCGATGGCGGTGATCGCTCCGGCGGCGACCAGGGAGGAGTCGGCGAGAAGCTTGTTCATGACGCGCCTTGTCCGGCGGAGCCGGTGAGGCGGGGGGAGTCGACTCGCCGTGGAGGTTACTGCGCAACCCCCGGCCGACCGGCTTCCAGCCCTGGAAGGTGGTCGGCCTCCAACGGGGCCGGTCCGGGACGGTGGTGTCGTCGGGCGCGGGCAGGCTGCCTCTGCTCTTGCGGTTGCGGGCGGCGCTGACGCTGATGCCTAGGTGGGCGGCGACCTCCGGGTACCCCCAGAGCTGCTGGTCGCTGGCCATCGTGTCCTCCTCGTTCGTCGGGGATGAACGTACGCAACGCGGCCGGGCGTACCGCAAGGCCGCCCCTGCCTGATCGGCGGGGGGCGGCCTTGTGTTTACCCGGTGAGAACCGCGATCAGCGCTCTTACCGCTCCTGGCTGACCGAACTGCTCACAGAGGCGTACCGAGCCTCGACCGAGCACGCGGTCGCCATGGTCTTCACCGACTGGCGCCCGGAGCCGACCACCTCCGACGCCCTGCAGATGGCCGGCTGGACCTGGAGCGGCACCATCCCGTGGATCAAGCCCTCCAGCCGACCCCGCAACGGCGAGCCGAAGCAGGACTCGGAGTTCATCATCTGGGGTGTCAAGGGCTCCCTCGACAACACCCGCGACCTCTACCTGCCGGCTCACTACATCGCCTTTCAGCCCCGCAAGGGCCGGGTCCACATCACCCAGAAGCCGGTCGAGGTCATGCAGCAGCTCGTCTTGGTCTGCCCCGAGGGCGGCACCGTCCTCGACCCGTTCACCGGCAGCGGCTCCATAGGGGTCGCGGCCCTGCGCGAGGGAAGCCGCTTCGTGGGCGTCGAGCTGTCCACGCACTACGCCGACGTGGCCGAAGGAAGGCTCCGGGCAAAGCTGACCCAGCACGACTTCGTCCTCGTCGGCCCTGAGGCGTGAAGGTTGAGACCAGCAGACCGACTCGGCACACCACATGCCGATGGATGGCCGGAACATCGACTCCAGGGATGCTCCGGCCGTCCATCGTCGTACTTGTGCCCCGCGCAGGTGTCAGACGCGATTCAGAGAGATGGCGCCGTGAGTTACGCTGCGTGGAGAAGCGCCGGGCAGCGTGTGGGTGACCGCCCGCGTGTCCTCAACGAGCCTTCCGTCGAAGGCGATCAAGCTCCTTCCTTCGCCTCTCGGCCACCCGCTGAAGGTGTCCGAGCGTGTCGTGATGGCGGTGGCAGTTCGGGGCGCAGTCTGCGGTCATACCTGGCGGATACCCCGTCACCCGAGTGATCTGGCCGCTCGGACTACCGGTGAAGGTGAGTGCTTGGTTGTACTCGGCGACCTCACAGTCCGGACCGGCATCGATCATCTGCAAGTCGAGCCGACCAGGTACACGTTCGGGTCCGTCGAACCAGAGGCGACAGCCGTTTCTCCCGTAGGCACAGGAGCAGGTGCGCATGTCCTCTTTGAGCGCGATTCCGCAGAGTGGGTCGGTGAGGTGCTTGATTAGCACGTCGTGGTCCGTCCATCGCGCTCCGGCGAAAGTCAGGCGAATGCCGTAGGTGTTGGTGTGCTTGGTGAAGCCGGCCATGTCGAGCCAGTCGGCTCCCGAACGGAAGATCAGCAGGCGACGCAGCAGGGCGCTGCCGAAGGCTGCTGTCTCCCGCCACCTCTGCTCGAACCAACCGTGCTCGTTCGCGAAGTTCCACTCGCCTGGCGTCAGACCAGGATGTCTGCATGGCGATTGCTCGTTGTACTCGGCCGCGGTCAGGTACCGGATCTCTTCCGCCTGAGCCCAGGCTCGATCCGGTACGCCCTCAAGCCGGATGCGTGCGGCGGTTCCATGGAGCCGGAGATCGAGCCTGCCGTGACCAGCGTTGAGGAGGCGTAGACCGCTGATCCCGCCCAGGTTGTGCTTGCCTCCAGATGAGAAGAGTCCCCAAGCGATCAGATCTGCCAGCCCGTCGGGGTCGGAGTCGGCCGCAAAGCGGATGACCGGACGGTGCTCGTAGGGGATGACGCGCAGAATTCGCAGGGGGCGGGTGGTGTACGCGGTGGGGTGGTCCAGCAACGCCCGCAGCAACTTGCTTTCAAGGATCGCCTGCTCGCCAAAGGCGGCAGGGATGAGCGGGCTTCCGTTCGGCTGCTGCCCGATTCGCTCTTTCGCTCCGGACCAGGTCTCCCCGGTGTAACGGCAGCACAGGGCGATCAATTCGTCTTTGGGCATGGCAGCTCCCTTCCGTCGTGCGCTGCCGGATCCCCAGCGCGGAATGAGCCACTGCCTGCGAGAACGATGGTCGTACGGAGTGCAGGAGCACAGAGAGGGCGCTAAGGCTTTCGACACGCTGCGCGATCGATCCGGAGGCGCACGACGAGGGGTCCCTCAACCCAGACTGGACCGTAGGTGCCTGCGCTGTATATGGCAAGCGCCTACAGCCGTCCGGGTGAAGAATGCGCCTAACTTCGGCAAACGGGCAGAGGCTGGACGTAAGCACTGCTATCTTCATGGTGCGGCTGACCACCGCTCCCCGGAGACACATCGGCCCTTTAATCTCCAGGCTCGGGTGAACCGGTTTCCAGACCCTTTCTAGGCATCCACTGGGATCTCAATTTTTCCACGCCCTGGGCCGAGGCGTTCAGGAGAGACCCATGAGCACGATGCAACAAGACGCCTCCTTGCTCCGGTGTCGCTACACAGGCGAGAGCGTCCAGCAAGCCCGCCGTGCGATCGATCTGCTTGAACCCGGAGCAGCGCTCGTCCCTCCAGCCGCTTCGGGCGCTCAGCAGTATCTGGAGGCGCGCGTGCTCGTGAGCCTCCTGGAGTTCCGGAACTGCTATACCCGCTATCCCCTTGGCATCGCCGCGGTGTACCCCGAGCCGGATGGCATCGCCCTTCGGGTGGAGAGCGAAGAGCGGGCGGCCGAGATCCTCCTCAACTTGCTGCCCACGTACGTCTCGGACGATGAGGTCCATGGCGTGCCCGGCCTGCGCATCACACAACGCGACCGGACCGCAGTGGAATTGCGTGTCCTCGGTACGCACACCCGGCTGCGGCTGACCGGCCTGCCCGCGACCCTCTGGCGCAACGCTGTCGCAAGGATGATCGATAGATGGATCGATCCGGATCCCACACTCCTGTGCTGGCAGTCCTCGTCAAGCGCGTGGACTGACGCGGAGCGCGCACATCACGCCAGGTGGGAGGACGTGAACGACGAATTCACCCAGGTACAGAAGCGTGGTGCGTGGTTGGGCAGCGGGCTGCTACGCCGTGTCGCCCTCCTGCACACCGTGTCCAACACCTTCTTCGTCGACGGCTACCACGGCGGCGGTGACGGGGCGCGGCTGGTCCTGCGCTCCTCCCACGTTCGCGGGCAGGGGCCGGGACCACACAACATCGTTGCGGCCCTGGTCCACCCCACGTTCGGCCTCCCCCTTCATCTCAAACGGTTCCGCGGTGATACCGATGAAAGCTGGGGCGGAGACCAGCAGTTCGTCCTTGGAGACCAGGACAAGACGGCCATCCTTGATATCCGCGCCGAAGCAAAGCGGCCTGGTTCGAGACTGGACCCAGAACTCTGGCAGGCGATCCTGCGCCGCCTTCCCGAGTCAGGATTCACAGAGATCCTGTCTCCGGTTGTCCTTGCTGGGCTCTGCGGCCTCGGCGCGGCGTAGGTGCGTGATACAGGGAGAGCGATGACTGCGGCGCCGCTGGTGCAGAGACAGGGCGCTCATCGCGGACCAGCGAGGCGGCGCAGTCAGTGATGCGTCAGGCCGCCTCGAACGCCCGCCGGATCAGCGGTGCCGCCTTCTCCAAGTCGGCCGCCGAGGCGACGCCTACCTCCAGATCCCCGATCCCAAGGTGCCCGATCCCGCGCATGTCCCGGGTGAAACCCTCCTCCAACGTGACGGTGTCCGGGTGGAGTCTGAGATAGACGATCGTCTCGTGCTTCGGATGGAAGATCACCGACGCCACGTTCACCAGCCGCCGGTAGGCGATGTAATGCTGGAGGGGTGCAACCTCGACATCACCCCACGCCGTGAGCGCGTCGTCCAGTTCTGCGTACAGGTCCCGCAGGCACGCCGGGACGAGGCTGGGAGTCGCCACGGTCCCCGCCCGGTGGGCGATCGAGCGGGACGAGAGCGCGGTGGCCGGCTGGGTGAAGGAGACCTGGTCCGGCGTGGAAGAATCGTGGCGGCCCTCGACGCCTGGCTCGTCTTCGAAGACGAAGCAGGATTCTCGATGACGCCGCCGACCACCCGCACCTGGTCCCGGCGCGGCCACACCCCAGTGGTCCGCGTGCGGGGCCGCTCCCGCCGCCGCTGATCGGTCGCAGCGCTGGCCTGCTATAAAGCCGGCGAATCCTCCCGGCTGATCTACCGGCCCTGCCTGGACGCCCGGCCCGAGGGACGGACGCAAGAGCTTCTCCTGGAAGGACTGCCACGACCTGATCCAGACCGCCCACCAGCAGCTCGGCGGCCCGATCGTGCTGGTCTGGGACAACCTCAACACATACCTCACGGCCGGAATGCACCGCTACATCGCCGACCGCGACTGGCTCACCGTCTTCCAACTGCCGCCCTACGCACCCGACCTCAACCCCGTCGAAGGCATCTGGTCCGTCCTACGACGCACCACCACAGCCAACCGCGCCTTCGCCGACCCCGACGACCTGATCACCGCCGTCCGTCGCGGTCTACGCCAGCTCCAGTACCGCCCCGATGTCCTCGACGGCTGCTTCACCGGCACCGGCCTCCGACACCAACCACCATGACGACATCACGCATTTAAGGTCAGTAAACGCGGTTTCGAGGAATTCGCAGGGTGACCCAGATGCTGTGGCAATTGGCGCGGTCCTTGAAGTTCTAATGCTTCATGGGTCCGTATTGCCACCCGTGCTTTTCGGCTTTATCGCGAAGAATGCTGGCGCGCCTCTGCTGAAGTTTCTTCGAGTCAATCAGTTTGTAATCGACGTACGCGTGGGCAGGTGGACGGGTTTCTCCGTCATCAACTTGGGCATCGTCAATGACTCTCAGGCTGGCTTCGTTAACCTCGCCTACCTCTACACAGAAAACGCCGACCGAGGCGTAACCAAGCGTCCCGGTGTGATGCTGGTGCGCTGCTTCAGGGGTGACCAGTGATGACCTTGTCACCGATACTTCACCGGTATCCTTAGGTGTGGGTCGAAAGAGTTGGCTACTGACCCGGCCGTCGTGGACCCAGCTAGGATTCACTTGGCGCCAAAGTTTCTCGTCCTGGGTCGATATTTCAAGCTCGCCGGGCCGAAGATTTGGGCCGTCAGTCGCCATACTGGGTGATCCCCCCGGTCACGAATTCTGTGATGCTTTCTAGGTTCCGCCAGTGGAACGTCTTAGTGCTGTCAGTATCGTCTTCCTTCGAAAAGGCATACACGTCCACCTTTTCCTCTGGGAGAATTACTAGCGTGACCTCACCTCGGGTGAATGGCCACTCCAGCTGGACCCCGCCCTCCTCGGTCGGATAAATGTATGGTCGCTCGACCTGTGCATCAAGGAGTTCAAGAGAATGGACTCGACTTGTCGCAGTAGTTTTCTGCTTACTTCCTTGCCGATGCCATCGAGCCAGCCATTTTCAAGAGTCTGCAATGTCAGGAGACGCTCTGACCACTCAGGTGGCAGAACTGGTTCGATCGACAGAATGTCCTGAATCTCGATAAAGTCGCCATCTAGTGACTGAATTGCTACGGCATTAACGGCGACCGTGGGAGCCATTGTTGATCGATCTAGGTATTGCTTAAGGTCCACGACGATGTCGTCGGAGGAGAAGCGCCCCAGTACTTGTTTCCCGCTAGATAGGCGGAAATCGAATGTGCCCTTTTCTGCGTTTACTCCGATGACCTGCCCTGCGATGAGCGTTTCAATCTCGAATCGCTCAAGGCGCGCCTTCTCGTGAATCAATCGGCGGACTGATTGCGAGTAGATCACTTCGGACGGGCTGCCACTGTCGAAGACGATTGATTCGTCATCCTGCAAGCTGCGTCCGAATCGTGAGAATTCGCGAAGTGCGTGCGGCGGGAAGGTCCGCGGAATGCCGGATCCGGACTGGATAGAGCGCAAAGTGTCTTGAATTAGGATGCGTGCCTCGTCGAAAATGCCTGAGTCCTCATCGAAGAGGGTGTCAGTCTCATTGGTGGCACGCTCAAGAATGGGCACTACGCTTCCGGCCTGGATGTCCGAAAGGCGGAGAGAGAAAGAGGACGCGAAACCCCTAGGCACCCTCATTCGCGTGGTGTGTCGCTGCTTGTACAATCCGCGTGCCACGTCGACCACGAGACGCTCATACCTGGCGAACTCTGCCAAGACCTCAACGGGCAAACCCTGTTGCTCGTAGCGGCCACCTCGAAGGCGCCAAGATCCAAAAGTGCGACGATCCGTCCCCATGCCCCCACCCTACCGAGACGACACCTTCCCCATGACGTCCACACTTGAGCAGAACAATTTTCCTCCCCATTGGCTCCAGAAGCAATCGGGTTGCAGCTTCCTATCTGTAGCGATTGGGGCACGGCGGTTAGAGGCCGAGACCAGCAGCACCGTGGTCTCGGTACCTGCTCCGTCTTGGAGCGTCCGCCACCGTCCACATGGGCGCGAGTAGGCGCCTGTCCAGCCGTTCGGGGCGAGGGGCGGACGCTCCAGGAGCGAGACCGGACAACTCGTAATGCATAGGTTTCGCTACCTGGCGTGTACCCACTTCACCACTACCTGAGTCGGCCGCAAGAGCGCCAGATCAGCCTGGAAGTTGGCCAACCGCAACGGTGATCAGCCAAGTCCTACGGGGACATCCCAGGGACTTTTCAGGGACTTTCACGTCTGTCCTAGGGGGTTTCCAGGGACTTTCCACCCGATAGGCAGGGAAGGCCCTGACAGCGCTGAAAGACACGAACGCGCTGGTCAGGGCCCATCCCCCTAGCACTCGATGATGTTCACCGCGAGCCCGCCCCGGGCCGTCTCCTTGTACTTGACCGACATGTCCGCGCCGGTCTCCTTCATCGTCTTGATGACCTTGTCCAGGGAGACCTTGTGGGAGCCGTCGCCGCGTAGGGCCATGCGGGCGGCGGTGACCGCCTTGACCGCGGCCATGCCGTTGCGCTCGATGCACGGGATCTGCACCAGGCCGCCGACGGGGTCGCAGGTCAGGCCGAGGTTGTGCTCCATGCCGATCTCCGCGGCGTTCTCCACCTGCTCCGGCGTGCCGCCCATCGCCTCGGCCAGCGCGCCCGCCGCCATCGAGCACGCCGAGCCGACCTCGCCCTGGCAGCCGACCTCGGCGCCGGAGATGGAGGCGTTCTCCTTGAAGAGCATGCCGATCGCGCCCGCGGCCAGCAGGAAGCGGACCACGCCGTCCTCGTCGGCGCCGGGGATGAAGTTGATGTAGTAGTGCAGGACGGCGGGGATGATGCCGGCCGCGCCGTTGGTGGGGGCGGTGACCACCCGGCCGCCGGCCGCGTTCTCCTCGTTCACCGCCATCGCGTAGAGGGTGATCCACTCCATCGAGCGGGCCGCCGCGTCCCCCTCGGCGCGCAGTTGGCGCGCGGTGACGGAGGCGCGCCGGCGCACCTTCAGGCCGCCGGGGAGGATGCCCTCGCGGCTCATGCCGCGGCGCACGCACGTCTGCATCACCCGCCAGATCTCCAGCAGGCCCTCGCGGATCTCCTCCTCGGTGCGCCAGGCCCGCTCGTTCTCCAGCATCAGCGAGGAGATCGACAGGCCGGTCTCCCGGGCCAGTCGCAGCAGCTCGTCGCCGGTGCGGAAGGGGTGCTTCAGCACCGTGTCGTCCAGCTTGATGCGGTCCGCGCCCACCGCGTCCTCGTCGACCACGAAGCCGCCGCCGACCGAGTAGTACGTCTTGCTCAGCAGCTCGGCGCCCGAGGCGTCGTACGCCCACAGGGTCATGCCGTTGGCGTGGTAGGGAAGGGTCTCGCGGCGGTGCAGGACCATGTCGTCGTCGTAGGAGAAGGCGATCTCGTGCTCGCCCAGCAGGCGCAGCCGGCCTCCGGCCCTTATCTTCTCCACCCGCTCGTCGGCGCTCTCCACGTCCACCGTGCGGGGCGAGTCGCCCTCCAGGCCGAGCAGCACCGCCTTGGGCGTGCCGTGGCCGTGGCCGGTCGCGCCGAGGGAGCCGTACAGCTCCGCGCGCACCGAGGCCGCCTGCTCCAGCAGGTCCTCGCTGCGCAGCCGGCTGGCGAACATGCGGGCGGCGCGCATCGGGCCGACCGTGTGGGAGCTGGACGGGCCGATGCCGATCGAGAACAGGTCGAAGACCGAGATGGCCACGGATGACTCCTTGATGCGGGGGCGGTGCGAGGGGCGGGGCGCCGCGCGGCCCCCGGAATCCGCCGGGTGGGCGCGGCGCCCCTCTCGGGTGACTTACTTGTTCAGACCCGGGTAGAGCGGGTGCTTGTCGGCCAGGGCGCGCACCCGGGCCGCGAGCGTCTCGGCGTCGTACGACGGCTTCAGCGCCTCGGCGATCACGTCCGCGACCTCGGCGAAGTCCTCGGCGGTGAAGCCGCGGGTCGCCAGAGCGGGCGTGCCGATCCGCAGACCGGAGGTGACCATCGGCGGCCGGGGGTCGTTCGGCACCGCGTTGCGGTTGACCGTGATCCCGACCTCGTGGAGGCGGTCCTCGGCCTGCTGGCCGTCCAGCTCCGAGTCGCGCAGGTCCACCAGGACCAGGTGCACGTCGGTGCCGCCGGTCAGCACGTCCACGCCGGCCGCGCGGGCGTCCTCGCGCACCAGGCGCTCGGCCAGGATGCGCGCGCCCTCCAGGGTACGGCGCTGGCGCTCGGCGAAGTCCTCGCTGGCCGCGACCTTGAAGGCCACCGCCTTGGCCGCGATCACGTGCTCCAGCGGGCCGCCCTGCTGACCGGGGAAGACCGCCGAGTTGATCTTCTTCGCCAGCTCGGCCGTGGACAGGATCACCCCGCCGCGCGGACCGCCCAGCGTCTTGTGCGTGGTGGTGGTGACCACGTGGGCGTGCGGCACCGGGTTGGGGTGCAGGCCCGCCGCGACCAGACCGGCGAAGTGCGCCATGTCGACCATCAGATACGCGCCGACCTCGTCCGCGATCCGGCGGAACGCGGCGAAGTCGAGCTGCCGGGGGTAGGCCGACCAGCCGGCCACGATCAGCTTCGGCCGGGACTCCTTGGCCAGCCGCTCCACCTCGGCCATGTCGACCCGGCCGTCCTCGCCCACGCGGTAGGCGACGACGGCGTAGAGCTTGCCGGAGAAGTTGATCTTCATGCCGTGGGTCAGGTGCCCGCCGTGCGCGAGGTCCAGGCCCATGATCGTGTCGCCGGGCTTGAGCAGCGCGAACATCGCCGCCGCGTTGGCCTGGGCGCCGGAGTGCGGCTGCACGTTGGCGTGCTCGGCGCCGAACAGCGCCTTGATCCGGTCGACGGCGATCCGCTCGATCACGTCGACGTGCTCGCAGCCGCCGTAGTAGCGGCGGCCCGGGTAGCCCTCGGCGTACTTGTTGGTCAGAACGGAGCCCTGCGCCTCCATCACCGCGAGCGGCGCGAAGTTCTCCGAGGCGATCATCTCCAGCGTGGACTGCTGGCGGCGCAGCTCGGCGTCGACCGCGGCGGCCACGTCCGGGTCCAGCTCGTGCAGGGGGGTGTCGAGAACGGTGGTGTGCTCAGTCATCTGCTCGCGTCCGCTCCTCAGCCCGCGTTCTGGGCCGTGTACTCGTCGGCGGTGAGCAGGTCGCCCGGCTCGTCGGCGACCCGCACCCGGAACAGCCAGCCGCCCTCGAAGGGCTCGGAGTTCACCAGCGACGGGTCGTCCACCACGTTCTGGTTGACCTCGGTGATCTCGCCGCCGACCGGCGAGTACAGGTCGGACACCGACTTGGTGGACTCCAGCTCGCCGCAGGTCTCGCCCGCGGCCACGCTGTCGCCGACCTCGGGGAGCTGGGCGTAGACGACGTCGCCGAGCGCGTTGGCCGCGAACTCCGTGATGCCGACCGTCGCGACGCCGTCCTCGGCGGGCGACAGCCACTCGTGCTCTTTGCTGTACCGCAGCTTCTGGGGGTTGCTCATGGCCTGAATTCTCCTGTACGCGGGGGGGTGCTGAGGAAGGGGGGACGGCGAAGGGGCGTGCGGGGGCGGGGCGTGGAGCCCGTGCCACCGCCCGCCGCCGGCGGTCGTGCCGGAGCGCGCCGTCGGCGGCGGCACTCACGCCGCTGGCGAAGGGATCACTTCTGCCGCTTGTAGAAGGGCAGCGCCACGACCTCATACGGCTCGTGGCTGCCCCGGATGTCGACGCCGACACCCGACGTGCCCGGCGCGGCGTACGCGGCGTCCACGTAGGCCATGGCGATCGGCTTGCCCAGGGTGGGGGAGGGGGCGCCGGAGGTGACCTCGCCGATCACCTCGCCGCCGGCGACGACGGGGTATCCGGCGCGCGGCACGCGGCGGCCCTCGGCGACCAGGCCGACCAGGACGCGCGGCGGCTTCCGCTCGGCGCGCTCCGCGGCCTCCCGCAGCGCCTCGCGGCCCACGAAGTCGCCCTCCTTGCCGAACTTGACCACCCGGCCGAGCCCGGCGTCGAACGGGGTCAGCTCGGTCGTCAGCTCGTGCCCGTACAGCGGCATGCCGGCCTCCAGGCGCAGCGTGTCGCGGCAGGACAGCCCGCACGGGATCAGCCCGGCGTCCGCGCCGGCGTCGGTCAGCGCCGTCCACAGCTTCTCGGCGCCGTCCGGGGCGACGAACAGCTCGAAGCCGTCCTCGCCGGTGTAGCCGGTGCGCGCGATCAGCGCCGGGACCCCGGCGACCGTGCCGGGCAGCCCGGCGTAGTACTTCAGGCCGTCGAGGTCGGCGTCGGTCAGGGACGCGAGGATCGCGGGGGAGGCGGGGCCCTGCACCGCGATCAGGGCGTAGGCGTCCCGGTCGTCGCGGACCTCGGCGTCGAAGCCGGCCGCCCGCTCGGTGAGGGCGTCCAGGACGGTCTGGGCGTTGGAGGCGTTGGCGACGACCATGTAAGTGGTCTCGGCCAGGCGGTAGACGATCAGATCGTCCAGGATGCCGCCGTCGGCCCGGCAGATCATGGTGTAGCGGGCGCGGCCCGCGCCCACGGAGGCGATGTCGCCGACCAGGGCGTGGTTCAGCAGGGCGGCGGCCTGCGGTCCGGCGACGGTGATCTCGCCCATGTGGGACAGGTCGAACAGGCCCGCCGTGGTGCGCACGGCCAGGTGCTCGTCGCGCTCGGAGCCGTAGCGCAGCGGCATGTCCCAGCCGGCGAAGTCGGTCATCGTCGCACCGAGCGAGCGGTGCAGCGCGTCCAGCGCGGTGCGGCGGGGCTGAGGGGGTGCGGAACTGCTCATCGGGCGGTCTCCCAGGCGTGGCGGGCGAGGACGGAACTCGTGTCCTCCCCATCTGTCATCGAAAACCTGAGAGGTTCGCCCTGACCGCCGCCGGACGGTCACGGCTTGCACCGTGGGTGGGGCCGCCGCGGCGGCCCGCTTTTCAGATGTGCCTCGCCCGCGCGGTAACGGGGCCTGAGAGATTCAAGGGAGGGACTTGCTCCTTCGGCGCCCCAGCCGAAGCTGCTGCTGGGGACTCTCCCGCGCGGATTCAAACGGCCGGTATGCAGTTGGCGGACTCATCATCGCACGCCCGGCCCGCCGGGGGCAGCGCGATCTCCGTCACCGACCGGTGGCGGACCGCACATGACCGCCGCGCGCGAACACCCTGCCGTCACCGGCTGGTGGCGGACCGCGCACGGGCGGTGCGTGCGGGCGTGCGGGGGCCGTTCCCCTCCCCGCGTGCCGCGGTCTCCCGGCAGCGGCCCGTCGTCCCGCACCGCCGCGCGCGGACACGCTGCCGTCACCGGCCGGTGACGGACCCCGCACGGGCGGTGCGCGCGGGCACGCGGAGACCGTTCCCCTCCCCGCGTGCCGCGGTCTCCCGGCAGTGGCCCGTCGTCCCGCACCGCCGCGCGCGGACACGCTGCCGTCACCGGCCGGTGACGGACCCCGCACGGGCGGTGTGCGCGGGCACGCGGGGGCCGTTCCCCTCCCCGCGTGCCGCGCTCTCCCGTCCGCGGCCCGTCGTCCCGCGCCCCGGACCCGCGCCCGCGCGCGCTCGGCGGCCGAGCCGTGCCGGGCCGGGCCGGGCCGGAGCGCGGAGCGGATGCGCCGGGCGGCCCGGAGCGCGTGCGCCCGGCGGCCCGGAGCGCGGGGCGAGCGGGTCGGCCGGTCCGGCGGTCGTACCGGTTAGCCTTTCCACCACAGCAGCGGTTCCCAGCAGGCGGTAGGCGAATGGACTTCCCGGCGGAATACTCCGCGGACTTCCCGGCGAACTTCCCGGTGCAGACGCACCCCCACTCCGGCGGCGGGTGGCCCGGCAACGAGGTGGAGGAGGTGCTGTCGGCCTCCCTCGGCGCCCCCGCGTCCGCCGGACGGATCGTGGAGGCGCTGGGCCGCGGCTTCCTGTGGGTGCCGCTGCCCGGCGGCCGCGGCCCGCACGGCGGTCCGCTGGACCTGCCCACCCTGGAGATCGACGGCCAGGTGTACGTGCCGGCCTTCAGCTCCGAGGAGCAGATCCGCCGGATCGCGGGCGCCCACATGCCCTACACCGTGGCCCCCGCCGCCGAGTTCGCCCGCGGCCTGCCTCCGCAGGTCGGCATCGCGCTGAACCCGGAGGGCGTGGTGGGCGTCCCGCTGCCCCCGCCGGCCGTGGCGGAGCTGTGCCGGACCGGGCGGTCCGCGCTGGACGGGCCCGCGACCGGCGGCCGGGTCCGGCTGTTCGAACCCGACTGGCAGGACGACCCGGTGGACTTCCTCGCCGCCGCCGCCGCCGAGTTCGCGCGGACCGGCGTGGTCGTCAGCGCCCGCCGGTGCCTGGCCGCGATAGAGACGGCCGAGCCGGTGATGTTCGTGGGCGTCGAGCTGTCCCAGTGGGACGGCGACCTGCGCGCCCGCCCGCTCGACGCCCTCGGCCGCGCGCTGAGCGCCGCCCCGGTCGCCTGGCCGGTCAACCTGGTGCTGCTGGACGTCACCGAGGACCCGGTGGCCGCCTGGATGAAGGAACGGGTCCGGCCCTTCTACCAGCACACGCCCTGACGGACCGCCCCGTACGCGCCCTGACGGATCACCACGTCACGCGCCTAGGCGGACCCACCCGTACACGCGCTGACGGCCGCCCCGCACGCGCCCTCACGGGTCACCCCGCACGCGCCCTCACGGGTCACCCCGCACGCGCCCTCACGGGTCACCCCGCACGCGCCCTCACGGGTCACCCCGCACGCGCCCCTGACGGACGGCCCCGCACGCGTGCACGGACCCCCGTCGAGAGCGCGCCGCGGACTGTGCCCCGTCAGACGGCCCCGCACGTGCGCACAGACCGCCCTCTACGCGCCGTGGCAGACGCCCCGTACGTGCCCTGACGGACGCCCCGTACGCGCCCTGGCGTGCCGACGTCTACGCGCACCGACGGGCTGACCCATGCGCACCCAGGCGGACGGCCCTCTACGCGCCCCGGCCGACCGCCGCGCGCTCCGTCCGACCGCCGGAGGGCGGATCCGCGCCCCTTGCGACGTCGGCCTCTGCCCGGCCCGCGCGCGGCCTTAAGCTAGGAACGGTCGTCGGACCACCGCCCGCCCCGCGGCGCCAGGCACCCGCGCTCGCCGCGCTGCCCGCCCTCCCGGCGGACGACCGGAGTCGCGACGGCGGGATCTCCTGCACGGCACGGGCGGCACGAAGGGGCGGTACGAGGTGAGCGCGAGCGGCACGGCCGCGGCCGGGCACGTGGAGCAGACGCTGCGTCAGGTGACGCCCGGACGCTACGACGCCTACGAGGCGCTGCTGCACGCCCTCGCGACCCCGTCCTCCGGGCAGGTCTGGATGCTGCTCTGGCGCGGCCAGGCCGGCTCGCCCGACGCCCAGTACGGGCACATGGAGGTCGCCGGGCACGGCTACGTCCCGTGCGTGACCTCCGCCCAGGAGCTGTCGGCCAGCGGCTGGACGCGCTCCTACGAGGTGGCGGACGCCCTCGACGTCGCCCGCACCCTCTACCCCGACCACTACGGCCTGTGGCTCAACCCGCACGCCCCGGGCGGCGGCGTCGGCGTCCCCTGGCTGGACCTGCGCCGCATCGCCACCGGCTTGGACCGCCAGCCCGCCGGTCCGCTGCGGATGTCCGAACCGGCCGTCGAGATCCCGCAGTTCTACGCGCTGCTCGCCCAGCACGCCCACCGCACCCCGGCGCTGCGCTCGCTGCGCCGGGCCTGGGTCCAGCCCGCGCTCGGCGCCCCGTACCTCGCCATCGGCCTCGACCTGTACGACACGTCGCCGCCGGCCGTCGACTCGGTGCGGGCCATGATGCAGCAGTCCGTGGGCGCCGTCCCGGACGGACTGGCGGTGTCGACGGTGGCGATGTCCGACGCGTTCGACCCGGTCGCGATGTGGCTGCGCGCCCACTCCCGCCCGTTCTACGACCGCGACGCGCACGGCGCGGTCCCGGCGCACCAGCCGGGCGGCTACGGCTATCCGCCAGTCGGCGGCGGGTACTGACGGCCGCTCACTGGCCCGCCTCCACCCGCTCGTTCCCCACGCGTCCCACCTGTCGGGCGCGTCCGTGCGTCTGCGCGCGTAGACCGAGGTGATTGGCCCCCATCAGGGCGTAATCATCCTTCTGTCCCAACTAGACCGTGTCCGGCCCCCGTTACCCCACGTCCGGATAACGGAATCCTCCGAACAGCATCACGGTTGCGCATACTTTCCCCTTCACATCTGGCGAGTGATCGCAGGCCCGTTGAAGACTCGCCTCTCAGACGCGAAGCCGTTCAGCCTGTGATCGCACCCAATCGGGGATCCGCTGGACAGCCGAGCCGCACCCATCCGCGGCCGACACGCGGCAGACAAGCGAACCAAGCCGCGCACAGCGGCGGGCAAGGGCCGGTCACCACCGGCGCGAGAGGGGTCGGGTCACTGTGACCGCACCGATCGAGACCACCGGGGCGGAGGCCGGAGCGCAGCCGGAGGCCGTGCTCGCCGGGGCCAAGAAAAGCCAGATCGAGGGGCGTTCACTCACCCAGATCGCCTGGACCCGGTTCAAGCGGGACCGGGTGGCCGTGGCCGGCGGCGTGGTCGTCGTCCTGCTCGTGCTGATGGCGGTCCTCGCCAAGCCGATCGAGTGGATCTTCGGTCTGGACCCCGACAAGTTCAACCAGAACCTGATCGACCCGGCCCTGCTGTCGCCCAAGGGCGGCTTCGGCGGCATGAGCATGGACCACCTGCTCGGCGTCGACCCGCAGTACGGCCGCGACATGCTCGCCCGCATCATCGACGGCTCCTGGGTCTCGCTGCTGGTGGCGGGCGGCGCCACCGTGCTGTCCGTGGTCATCGGCGTGGTGCTCGGCATCGTCGCCGGTTACTACGGCGGCTGGGTCGACAGCGTCGTCAGCAGGCTGATGGACACCTTCCTGGCGTTCCCGCTGCTGCTGTTCGCCATCGCCATCTCGGCCTCGGTGCAGGACGGGTTCTTCGGCCTCAACGGCCTGCCGCTGCGCATCTGCGTGCTCATCTTCGTGATCGGCTTCTTCAGTTGGCCGTACATCGGCCGGATCGTGCGGGCCCAGACGATGACCCTGCGCAAGCGGGAGTTCATCGAGGCCGCGAACAGCCTCGGGGCACGCGGCCCGTACATCCTGTTCCGCGAACTGCTCCCCAACCTCGTCGCACCGATCCTGGTCTACTCGACCCTGATCATCCCGACGAACATCCTCTTCGAGGCCGCGCTGAGCTTCCTCGGAGTCGGCATCGCCCCGCCGCAGGCATCGTGGGGCGGAATGCTCAGCAACGCCGTGGATCTCTACACCGCGGATCCGCAGTACATGTTCGTGCCCGGACTGGCGATCTTCATCACGGTCCTGGCGTTCAACCTGCTGGGCGACGGGCTGCGTGACGCACTCGACCCTCGCAGCAAGTGATCCATCGATAGAGGGGGCATCCTCACGTGAAGACGAGCAGGACGACCGCCGCAGTGGCGTCGGTTCTCGCGCTCTCGCTGGGCGCCGCCGCGTGCGGCGGGGGCAGCGACAGCGGCAACGGCGGCAGCGGCAAGAAGGACGCGGCGCTCAACTCCATAGTCAACGCCTCGAGCAAGAAGGGGGGGACGGTCGTCTACGAGCACTCCGACGTGCCGGACTCCCTGGACGGAGGCAACACCTACTACGGCTGGGTGCAGAACTTCTCCCGGCTCTACGGGCGTACGCTCACCACCTTCCAGCCGGCGGCGGGCAAGGCCGGCCTCAAGGTCGTCCCGGACCTCGCCGACTCCCTGGGCAAGGCGAGCCCCGACGCCAAGACCTGGACGTACCACCTGCGCGCGGGCCTGAAGTACCAGGACGGCACGCCGATCACGTCCAAGGACGTCAAGTACGCGATCGAGCGCTCCAACTTCGCGCCCGAGGCCCTGTCCAACGGCCCGACGTACTTCAAGACGTACCTCGTGGGCGGCCCCGACTACAAGGGCCCCTACAAGGACAAGTCGCCCGACGGCCTGAAGTCGATCGAGACGCCGGACGCGCAGACGATCGTCTTCAAGCTGAGCCAGCCGTTCGCCGACTTCGACTACCTGGCGACCTTCTCGCAGACCGCCCCGGTCCCGGCGGCCAAGGACGACGGCGCGAAGTACGTCCAGCACATCGTGTCCTCGGGCCCGTACCAGTTCTCGTCCTACGAGGAGGGCCGCAGCGCCACCCTCGTGCGCAACAAGAACTGGGACCCGAAGACGGACCCGATCCGCAAGGCGCTGCCGGACAAGATCATGATCCGGTTCAAGGTCAACCCGACCACGGTCGACAACGACCTGCTCGCCGACAAGATCACGGCTGACGCGGCGGGCACCGGTGTGCAGCCGCAGACGCAGCCCAAGGTCCTGGCCGGCAAGGACGTCAAGATGACCGACGGCTCGTACGCGGGCGCCACGTCGTACATCGCGCTGGACCAGCACGTGAAGCCGTTCGACAACGCGCACTGCCGCAAGGCCGTGCAGTGGGCGCTCGACAAGCAGTCGGTGCTCGACGCCATGGGCGGCTCGCCCAAGGGCGACGTGGCCTCCACCCTGCTGCCGCCGAGCGTCAACGGCTACACCAAGTTCGACACGTACGCCACGCCGAACCACAAGGGCGACCAGGCCAAGGCCAAGGCGGAGCTGAAGGCGTGCGGGCAGCCGAACGGCTTCTCCACCACGCTGACCGCCCGTGCCGACCGTCCCTCCGAGGTGGCGGCCGCCACGGCGATCCAGAACTCGCTCAAGGGCGTCGGCATCGCGGCCGACATCAAGCAGTTCCCCTCCGGCAAGTACTTCTCCAACTTCGCCGGCGTCCCGAGCTACGTGCACGACCACAAGCTCGGCATGATGATGATGGCGTGGGGCGCCGACTGGCCGACCGGCTACGGCTTCCTCGACCAGATCATCGCCGGTACGGCGATCAAGCCCTCGGGCGGCAACAACCTGAGCGAGCTGGACGACCCGAAGATCAACAAGGCGCTGTCGGACGCCATCGCGAACACCGACACCGCGGCCCGCACGAAGGCGTGGGGCGACATCGACAAGATGGTCCTCGACAACGCCTCCATCGTGCCGCTCGTCTACCGCAAGAACCTGCTGCTGCGGCCGACTTCGGCGACCAACGTCACGGTCACCCAGGCGTACCTCGGCATGTACGACTACCTGCTGATGAGCTCCTCGAAGTAACAGCAGGCCGGATACCCCTGAAAGGCAGGTGAAGGCACCGGGCGGCCGGGACGGGCTACTCCCGTCCCGGCCTCCCGGAGCCGCACGCTGTGGCTGCGTACATCATCCGACGCGTCTTGGGCGCCGTGGTACTGCTGCTGGTGGTCAGCGCAGTCACCTTCGCCATCTTCTTCCTGGTCCCCCGCCTGGGCGGCCAGACGGCCACCCAGCTCGCCACCCAGTACGTCGGCAAGGACGCCAACCCCGAGTCCGTCGCCGCGATCAAGCGGAACCTGGGTTTCGACCAGCCCATCTACATGCAGTACTGGCACTACCTCAAGGGCCTGTTCGCCGGCGCCGACTACAAGTTCGGACCGGACGCGACCCACTGCGACGCGCCCTGCTTCGGGTACTCGTTCAAGAGCCACGTAGAGGTGTGGCCCCAGCTCACCCAGCGCATCCCGATCTCCTTCTCGCTGGCCGTCGGCGCGGCCGTGATCTGGCTGATCTTCGGCGTCACGACCGGCGTCGTCTCGGCGCTGCGCAAGGGCAGCCCGGTCGACCGCGTGTCGATGTTCATCGCCCTGGCCGGCGTCTCGCTGCCGATCTTCTTCACCGGGCAGATCATCAACGCGCTGTTCGTCTACCAGTGGCCGATCTGGGACAGCACCGACTACGTGCCGTTCACCCAGAACCCGGCCGAGTGGGCCTGGCACCTGCTGCTGCCCTGGGTCAGCCTCGCGTTCCTCTTCTCCGCCCTGTACGCCCGGCTCACCCGCGCGGGCATGCTGGAGACGATGGGCGAGGACTACATCAGGACCGCCCGCGCCAAGGGCCTGAAGGAGACCACCGTGGTCACCAAGCACGGCCTGCGGGCCGCGCTGACCCCGATCGTCACCATCTTCGGCATGGACTTCGGCACTCTCGTCGGCACCGCGGTGCTCACCGAGACGGTCTTCTCCCTCCAGGGCATCGGCGCCTACTCCATCCAGGCGATCAAGGACAACGACCTGCCCATCGTCATGGGCGTGACCCTGGTCGCCGCGTTCTTCATCGTCGTCTGCAATCTCGTCGTCGACCTGGTGTACGCCGCCATCGACCCCCGCGTGAGGTACTCGTGAGCAAGCTCGAAAAGGAGGCGCTGGACGCACCGGCCCCCGTCGCCCCGTCCGGCGCCGACGACGCGTTCCTGTCCGTGCGGGACCTGCGCATCCACTTCGACACCGACGACGGTCTGGTGAAGTCGGTGGACGGCGTCAGCTTCGACGTCCGGCGCGGCCAGACCCTCGGCATCGTCGGCGAGTCCGGCTCGGGCAAGTCCGTCACCTCGCTGGGCGTGATGGGCCTGCACCGCACGGCCAACGCCCGCGTCTCCGGCGAGGTCTGGCTGGACGGCCAGGAACTCATCGCGGCCGACCCGGACGAGGTCCGCCGGCTGCGCGGCCGGAAGATGGCGATGATCTTCCAGGACCCGCTGTCCGCCATGCACCCGTACTACACGATCGGGCAGCAGATCGTGGAGGCGTACCGGGTCCACCACGAGGTGGGCAAGAAGGACGCCAAGCGGCGCGCGGTGGAGATGCTGGACCGGGTGGGCATCCCGGAGCCGGCCAATCGAGTGGACAGCTACCCGCACGAGTTCTCCGGCGGCATGCGCCAGCGCGCGATGATCGCCATGTCGCTGGTCAACAACCCCGAACTGCTCATCGCGGACGAGCCGACCACCGCACTGGACGTGACCGTCCAGGCGCAGATCCTCGACCTGATCCGCGACCTCCAGAAGGAGTTCGGGTCCGCCGTCATCATGATCACCCATGACCTGGGCGTGGTCGCGGAGATGGCCGACGACATCCTCGTGATGTACGGCGGCCGCTGCGTGGAGCGCGGACGGGCCGACGACGTGTTCTACGCGCCCCGCCACCCCTACACCTGGGGCCTGCTCGGCTCGATGCCGCGCCTGGACCGCGAGCAGCAGGAAAGGCTGATCCCGGTCAAGGGCTCCCCGCCCTCCCTGATCAACGTCCCGTCCGGCTGCGCCTTCAACCCGCGCTGCCCGTACGCCGACATCCCGAAGGACGACGTCACCCGCACGGTCCGGCCCGAGCTGGCCCTGATCGGCGACCGGCACTGGGCCGCCTGTCACATGACGCCGGAGCAGCGGGAGCGGATCTGGACCGAAGAGATTGCGCCGAAGCTGTGAGCGACAACGCCGAGACCTCAGAGACCGCCCAGACCGCCGCCAAGGCCGAGCACGCCCGGGACGCCGAGCGCGCCGCGGCGGACGTCCCCGCGCGGAGTGACGGCGGGTCCGCGCCGGCCTCCGGCGCGGTCGCCCTCGCCGGGGAGGTCGCGCCCGGCGAGGTCCTGCTCAAGGTGACCGGCCTTCAGAAGCACTTCCCGATCAAGAAGGGCCTGCTCCAGCGGCAGGTCGGCGCGGTCCGCGCGGTCGACGGCCTGGACTTCGAGGTGCGCTCCGGCGAGACCCTCGGCGTCGTGGGCGAGTCCGGCTGCGGCAAGTCGACGATGGGCCGGCTGATCACCCGGCTGCTCGAACCGACCGGCGGCAAGGTCGAGTTCCAGGGCAAGGACATCACGCACCTCGGCATCGGCGGCATGCGCCCCATGCGCCGCGACGTGCAGATGATCTTCCAGGACCCCTACTCCTCGCTGAACCCGCGGCACACCATCGGCACCATCGTCGGCGCCCCCTTCCGGCTCCAGGGCGTCCAGCCCGAGGGCGGGGTCAAGAAGGAGGTGCAGCGGCTGCTGTCGGTGGTCGGCCTCAACCCCGAGCACTACAACCGCTATCCGCACGAGTTCTCCGGCGGCCAGCGCCAGCGCATCGGCATTGCCCGCGCGCTCGCGCTCAAGCCGAAGCTGGTGGTGGCGGACGAGCCGGTGTCCGCGCTGGACGTGTCGATCCAGGCGCAGGTCGTCAACCTGCTGGACGACCTCCAGCAGGAGCTGGGCCTGACGTACGTGATCATCGCGCACGACCTGTCGGTCGTCCGGCACGTCTCGGACCGGATCGCGGTGATGTACCTCGGCAAGATCGTCGAGCTGGCGGACCGGGACTCGCTGTACCGGGCGCCGATGCACCCGTACACCAAGGCGCTGATGTCGGCCGTCCCGATCCCGGACCCCCGGCGCAAGAACGCCAAGAGCGAGCGCATCCTGCTCAAGGGCGACGTGCCCTCGCCGATCTCCCCGCCGAGCGGCTGCCGGTTCCACACCCGGTGCTGGAAGGCGACGGAGATCTGCCGTACGACCGAGCCGGTGCTGCTGGAGCTGAAGCCCGGTCAGCGGGTGGCCTGCCACCACCCGGAGGACTTCGCGGACCAGGCGCCGCAGGAGACGGTGCTGCTGTCCGCCGCCAAGGAGGCCGCGGCGCTGGTCGCCGACGAGGTCCTGGCCAAGTCCGCCGAGACGTCGGCGGCGGTCGCCGAGGAGATAGCGGAAACCCCCTCGGCCACACCGGCGCCTGCCGAGACGGAGGAGCCTGTCGTGGTGGAGAAGCCCGCCGTCGCGGAGGAGCCCGCTGCGACGGAGGAGCCCGTCGTGACGGAGGAGCCCGTCGTGGCGGGGGAGGCCGCCGTGGTGGAGAAGCCCGTTGTGGCGGGGGAGCCTGTCGCGGGGGAGAAGCCCGCCGTCGCGGAGGAGCCCGCTGTGACGGAGGAGCCCGTCGTGGCGGAGGAGCCTGCCGTGGCGGAGAAGCCCGCCGTGGCGGAGAAGCCCGCCGAGGCGGAGGACCCCGTCGTGGCGGAGAAGCCCGCTCCGGTCGAGAAGTCCCCCGTCGTGGAGAAGCCCACGGCGCAGGACGCGGCGGCCGCTCCGGCCGCCGAACGCCCCCGCGAGGGCGAGCGCGCCGAGGACCCCGCGGCCGCCGAGGACTCCGCGAGCGCCGCGGAGCCGAAGGGCCCTCGAAGCACCGGGTCCGCCGACCGCGACCGTCAGGAGTCAAGTGACGACTGAGGCATGACGACTTGGCAAAGTCATGTCCATGTCTGAACGGGAGAGCGCAGAGTCGACCCCGTCCGTGCGATCAACCGATCTCAGCACGCGCGAAGGGATGACCTCATGGCACTCTCCCGTTCGGCACGTCTCGGGGCCGTAGTCACCGCGGCCCTCTCCTTTCTCACCGTCGCGGCCTCCTCGGCGCCCGTCCACGGCGCCCCAGGCATCGGCGACTCCTACTTCCCCGAGCTGGGCAACGGCGGCTTCGACGCCCGCCACTACGCCCTCGACGTCGCCTACGACCCGGCCACCGGCCGCCTGGACGGCCGCACCACGCTCACCGCCCGCGCCACCGAGAACCTGTCCTCTTTCGACCTGGACCTCCAGAAGCTCCAGGTCACCCGGGTCGACGTGGACGGCAGACGCGCCCGCTTCACCCGCCGCGGCGACGAACTGCGCATCACCCCGCGTCAGACGCTGCGCAAGCACCGCTCCTTCACGGTCACCGTCGCCTACGGCGGCATACCCGAGCCGCTCGGCGGCCCCATCGTGTTCGGCTCGCACTACGGCTGGATGAAGACCGACGACGGCGTGTTCGTGGCCTGCGAACCGAACGCCGCCTCGACCTGGTTCCCCTCCAGCGACCACCCCTCGGACAAGGCCACGTACGACATCCGCATCAAGGCGCCCAAGGGCCTGACCGGGGTGTCCAACGGCCGGCTGGTCTCCGCGTACACCCGCGGCGGCTCCTCTTACGCCCACTGGCGCGAGAGCCGGCCGATGGCGACCTATCTGGCCACCGCCACCATCGGGAAGTTCGACGTGCGCACCGGCCGGACCCCGGGCGGCATCCCGATGTACGTGGCCATCGACCCGAAGCTGAAGGACAGCAACAAGGTCGACGTCTACGCGGTCACCGCCGCCGCCACCGACTACTGGTCGCGGGTCTTCGGGCCGTATCCGTTCGAGGAGACCGGGGCGATCGTCGACGACATGCCCGAGGCCGGGTTCTCGCTGGAGGTGCAGAGCAAGCCGGCCTACTCGGCGGTGCGCAGCGAGACCACGATCGTGCACGAGCTGGCGCACCAGTGGTTCGGCGACTCGGTGTCGGTGAAGCACTGGAAGGACATCTGGCTCAACGAGGGCTTCGCCACCTACGCCCAGTGGCTGTGGGCCGAGCACCAGGGCACGCGCTCGGCGCACGACTCCTTCCGCGCCGTCTACGACGCCATCCCGGCCGACGACGCCTTCTGGCAGGTCAAGGTGGCCGACCCGCAGCGCGACACCATGTTCGCCGGCGCGGTCTACCAGCGGGGCGCCATGACGCTCCAGGCGCTGCGCGAACGCATCGGCGACAAGGCGTTCTTCAAGCTGCTGCCCGCCTGGACGAGGCTGCACCGCTACGGCAACGCCGACACCGCCGACTTCGTCCGCCTGGCCGAACAGGTCTCCGGGCAGCGGCTGGACGGCCTCTTCCACACCTGGCTCCGCACGACCGGAAAGCCCGCCCTGTAAGCCCGCCCGGCTCGCCTGGCCTTGCGAAGCAAGGTCCACGCCCTGCTCCGGGTAAGAATTCAGGGTGATTCAGCAACTGTTCAGCCCCTCCGTCCAGCACTCGGTCGACCTGGCGGGCATCTTCGTGTTCGCCGTCTCCGGCGCGCTGCTGGCCGTCCGCAAGAACTTCGACGTCTTCGGCATCGCCGTGCTCGCCGAGGTCACCGCGCTGGGCGGGGGGCTGTTCCGCGACGTGGTGATCGGGGCCGTGCCCCCGGCCGCCTTCACCGACCTCGGCTTCTTCGTCACCCCGCTGCTCGCCTCGGTCGTGGTCTTCTTCCTGCACCCGCACGTGGAGCGCATCCAGAGGGCCGTCTACGTCTTCGACGCGGCCGGGCTCGGCCTGTTCTGCGTCTCCGGCACGACGAAGGCGTACGACTACGGGCTCAGCCTCACCTCGTCGGCCGCCCTGGGCCTGGCGACCGCCGTGGGCGGAGGCGTGCTGCGCGACGTGCTCGCCAACGAGGTGCCCTCACTGCTGCGCTGGGACCGCGACCTCTACGCGGTCCCGGCGATCATCGGCGCCGCCGTGGTGGTGCTGTGCATCCGCTACGACGCGCTGACCCCGCTGACCACCGCGCTCGCGGTCGTCACCGCTTTCGTCCTGCGGCTGCTGTCGATGCGCTTCCACTGGCGAGCGCCGCGTGCCTGGAACCGGCGCTCGACCGTGCGCGAGGAGTAGCGCGGGCCTTGCGGGGCGGGTCGCCCTTCCCGGTCAGTTGGGCGGTCAGCCAGCGGAACGCCTCGGGCACCTGCGGCCGCCACAGCTCCATGGTGTGCCCGCCCGCGCTGCGCGGCAGGAACACCACGCGCACGGTCGTGGGGGGCTTGGCGATCTGCTCCAGCGCCACCCCGGCCTCGTAGCCGTCCCCGGTCTCGCCGGACAGGTAGAGCGCGATGTGCGGCGGCTTGCGGTAACGGCGCAGCAGGAAGTAGGGGTTGTTCGCGCGGCGCATCGCGAGGCTCTGGGCGGCCAGCGAGGCGTGCTCGCCGATCGGGTCGTTGTAGCCGGACAGGCTCACCGCGGCCCGGAAGCGGTCGGGATGGGCGACGGCGAGCTTGGCCGCGCAGTGCGCCCCCGCCGAGTAGCCCGCGGCGGCCCAGCCCTGCGGGGCGGGCTGGGCGCGGAAGTTGTCGGCGATCATCTTCGGCACGTCGATGCTCAGCCAGGTGTCCGCGTTCACGGTGCCGGGCACGTTGGCGCAGCCGGTGTCCGCCTTGGCGACCAGGTTGGTGCGCGGCGCCACCAGGATGAACGGGGCGACGCGGCCGCTTCTCATCAGCGGCTCCAGTTGCTCGTGCACCTTCATCGAGCCGAACCACGCCTTCGCCGAGCCCGGGTAGCCGGACAACAGCTCGACCACGGGGAACTTCCGGTTCCGGTAGGCGGGCTGGCCGTACTGCGGCGGCAGCCAGACGTAGACCTCGGCGTTCACCCCCGAGACCCGGCCCTTGAGCTGGGTGACCCGCACTCCGCCGGCCGCGTGCATCCCGGGTCCGTCGGCCGGGCCGAAGGTCTGCTTGACCCGGGGCAGCGTCCGGTAGGCGATGCCGCCGGTGCCGTCGGCGCCCAGGTTCGCGGCCTTCTGCACGTGGTTGCCGGTGCCGAGCAGGTCCGCCCAGTTGTCGTACAGGTTGTTGGCGTTGTTGACCATGACGAAGACCAGGGTGACGGCCGTGGCCTGGGCGAACAGCAGCATCAGCGCCCGGCCGGCGGCGCGCAGCGCCCTGGGCCCCCGCAGCCGCGTCCACAGGACGAACGGCAGGACGAGGGCGACCGCGGCCAGGGCGACGGTGGCGTACAGGAACGGAGTCCCGGTGAGGCTCATGTCCCGGTAGAGGGGAATGAGGGCCCCGCGGTTACGGGTGAGAACGGACACTTACCAAGAAATTGCCTGACCGCAAAGCAAAGCTACCGCTTAGTAGAGGGCTGATGTAACGTTTCGCGTATGCCAGAAGCAGCTTCCGCGCCGGTCGTGCCGGCCGCTCAGGACGGCCCGGCCGCGGTCGGCGACAGCGAGTTCGACCGGGACACCGCGCTCTCCCGGCGCGCCCCGGGCGTCTACGACATCGACCTGTCGCCCGGCTGGACGATCGCCGGGGCGGTCAACGGCGGCTATCTGCTCGCCGTCCTCGGCCGCGCGCTCGCGGACGCGCTGCCGCACCCCGATCCGTTCACCGTCTCGGCGCACTACCTCACGGCCTCCCAGCCCGGACCCGCCGTCGTGCGCACGGACGTCGTCCGCACCGGCCGCACCCTCTCCACCGGCCAGGCGTCCCTCTTCCAGTACGACGAGGACGGGCGCGAGGTGGAGCGCATCCGCGTGCTGGCCTCCTACGGCGACCTGGACGCGCTCCCCGACGACGTGCGCACCGCGGCCCGGCCGCCCGCGATCCCGGCCATGGAGCAGTGCCTCGGCTCGCAGGACGGGCCCTCCCCGATGGCCGGAAGCTCGGCCATCGCCGACCGTCTGACGCTCAAGCTGGACCCGGCCACCCTGGGCTGGGCGCTCGGCACGCCCTCCGGCAAGGGCGAGATGCGCGCCTGGTTCGGCCTCGCCGACGGCCGCGACGCCGATCCGCTCTCCCTGCTCCTCGCGGTCGACGCGCTGCCCCCGACGGCCTTCGAACTCGGCCTGAAGGGCTGGGTCCCGACCGTCGAGCTGACGGTGCACGTGCGCTGCCGCCCCGCGCCCGGCCCGCTGCGCGTCTCCATCGCCACCCGCAACCTCGCCGGCGGCTTCCTGGAGGAGGACGCCGAGGTCTGGGACAGCGCCGACCGCCTGGTGGCCCAGTCCCGCCAGCTCGCCCGCGTCCGCCTGGGCTGATCGCGAAGCGCCGCCCCGGAGCGCTCCGGGGCGGCGGTCAGTCCAGCCAGTGGCGGCGGCCGACGCTGATCAGCCGCAGTTGCCGCACGGCGACCTGCGCGACCCGGTCGCGCTCCTCCTGGGAGGCGTCCAGGGCCTCCAGGAAGAGCGAGGCGGTGACCAGCATCTGGTCGACGTAGAGGTGGGCGAGCATCAGCAGGTCGTCGTCGCTCCAGCCCGCCGCGTGCGGGTCGTCGGCCAGCTCGCCCTTCACCTCGCGGGCGAAGCGCACCAGTTGCTCCTGGATCGCCTCGCGCACCGGCTGCACCCCGCCGTGCCGCTCCCGGGCGACGAACCGCACGTGGGCCGGGAAGTCCCGCACGTGACGGTCGATCAATTCCACCGCGCGCGCGATGCGCCGCTCGCTGTCGTCGGCCGCCGACACCGTGGTCCGGATCATCGGGTGCAGGCTGCCCAGCGCCTCCTCCACCAGCGCCACGCCGAGATCCGCCGTGGAGCGGAAGTGCCGGTAGAAAGCCGTCGGCGCCACGCCGACGGCGCGCGTCACCTCGCGCAGGCCCAGGCTGCTCAGGCTCTGCTCCTCCAGCAGGGCCAGCGCGGCGTCCAGGAGCGCCTGCCGGGTCTTCTGCTTCTGGGCCTGCCGGATGCCGAGGGTGTGACTCATGCCATGCAGTTAACAACTGTTCTCCCGAATTTAAAAGCGGTGAGACACGTTAGACTTGCAAGTCAGTGAACACTTGTTACTACAATCGTTCACCCAGACTTCTGAGGGGGATCCGATCCCATGCTGTTCCTCGTCGCCGCGCTGATGCTGCTGGGCGTCACCCTGGGCGCCGTGGCCCACGCGCCGCTCGGCTTCTCCGTCGTGGCCGCCGTCGTGATCGCCGCCTGGCTCGGCGTCTTCGCGCTCCGCGAGCGCCACGCCCGCCGCCGCGACGCCTCGCACTGACGCCCCGGCACCCCTGCTCAGCCCTGCTCAGCCCCATCAGCCCGTCCGCCCGTCCGCCCGACTGTCGGAGGTCATCCGCCATGCAGCTCACCGCCCCGGCCGCACCCGCCGCCGCTCCGCACGCGACCGTCACCGACCCGGCCGCGCCCCGCACCGCCCCGGCCGCTTCCCGCACCGGAGCGCGCGACGCCGACGGCATGGCCGTCGCGTCCTTCATCCTCGGCCTGCTCGGCCTGCTCGTGCTCAACCTCTTCCTCGGCCCCATCGCCCTCGTGCTCGCCGCGGTGGCCCTGGGCCGGGGCACGACCCGCCGCGGCCGCGCCGTCCTCGGCCTCGCCCTGGGCGTCGCCGACCTCGTCGTCCTCGTGGCTCTGATGCAGGCGGACCACACGGTGTCGTGGAGCTTCTGATCCCGTCGCGCGCCGAAGCCGCCGGGAGGCGGCAGGCGCCCGCCCGAGGCCGGCCGCCCGGGGCGCCCGCGACCCGGCGCCACCCGGGGCCGCCCCGCAGAAGCCCGGGGGAAGCCCCGTAGAATCAGCCTCACCATGGCTTATCTCGACCACGCCGCGACCACCCCCATGCTTCCCGAGGCGGCAGAGGCGCTGACCGCCGCGCTGGGCGTCACCGGCAACGCCTCCTCGCTGCACGCGTCCGGCCGCCGGGCCCGCCGCACGGTCGAGGAGTCCCGCGAGACCCTCGCCGAGGCCCTCGGCGCCCGCCCCAGCGAGGTCGTGTTCACCTCCGGCGGCACCGAGGCCGACAACCTCGCCGTCAAGGGCCTGTACTGGTCCCGCCGCGCCGCCGACCCGGCCCGCACCCGGGTGCTGGCCAGTCCCGTCGAGCACCACGCCGTCCTCGACGCCGTGCACTGGCTCGGCGAGCACGAGGGCGCCGCCGTCGAGTACCTCCCCGTCGACGCCCACGGCCGCGTCCACCCCGGCGCCCTGCGCGAGGCCATCGCCCGCAACCCCGACGACGTGGCCCTGGCCACCGTCATGTGGGCGAACAACGAGATCGGCACGGTGCTGCCGGTCCGCGAACTCGCCGAGACCGCGGCCGAGTTCGGCGTCCCCCTGCACGCCGACGCCGTGCAGGCGTTCGGCCAGATCCCAGTCGACTTCGCCGCCTCCCGGCTCGCCGCCCTCACGGTCTCCGGGCACAAGATCGGCGGTCCGTACGGCATCGGCGCGCTGCTCCTCGGCCGGGAGCACAGCCCCGTGCCCGTGCTGCACGGCGGCGGCCAGGAGCGCCACGTCCGCTCCGGCACCCTGGACACGCCCGCCATCGCGTCCTTCGCGGCGGCCGGCCGGATCGCGGCCGCGCGGCAGGAACGGTTCGCCCGGGACATCGGCGCGCTGCGGGACCGCCTGGTCGAGGCCGTGCGGGCCGCCGTGCCCGACGCCGTCCTCGGCGGCGACCCGGCGCCCGGCGGACGGCTCCCCGCCAACGCCCACTTCACCTTCCCCGGCTGCGAGGGCGACTCCCTGCTGCTCCTGCTGGACGCCCAGGGCATCGAGTGCTCCACCGGCTCCGCCTGCACGGCGGGCGTCGCCCAGCCCAGCCACGTCCTGCTGGCCACCGGCGTCGCCCCCGACCTCGCGCGCGGCACCCTCCGCTTCTCCCTGGGCCACACCTCCACCCAGGCGGACGTCGAAGCGGTCGCCAAGGCCATCGGCCCGGTCGTCGAGCGGGCCCGAGCGGCGGGGCTGACGTAGGGGCCGCCGCCGCCCGGCGCCGCCGCGGACGCCCGGCGCTTCCGCCTCCCGCGCACCCGTACCCTGAAGGGGCTATGACTGACACCCCGCAGCGCCCCCGCCCCCTCCGCGTCCTCGCCGCCATGTCGGGCGGGGTCGACTCCGCCGTCGCCGCCGCCCGCGCCGCGGAAGCCGGCCACGACGTCACCGGCGTCCACCTCGCGCTCTCCGCGAACCCGCAGTCCTTCCGCACGGGCGCGCGGGGCTGCTGCACGATCGAGGACTCCCGAGACGCCCGGCGGGCCGCCGACGTGATCGGCATCCCGTTCTACGTCTGGGACCTGGCCGACCGGTTCCGCGAGGACGTGGTCGAGGACTTCGTCGCCGAGTACGAGGCCGGCCGCACCCCCAACCCGTGCCTGCGCTGCAACGAGAAGATCAAGTTCGCCGCGCTGCTGGACAAGGCCCTCGCCCTCGGTTTCGACGCGGTGTGCACCGGCCATTACGCCCAGGTGATCGTCGGCGAGGACGGCGCCCGCGAGCTGCACCGCGCCTCCGACATGGCCAAGGACCAGTCGTACGTTCTCGGCGTTCTGGACGACCGGCAGCTCGCGCACGCGCTCTTCCCGCTCGGGGACACCGTCACGACCAAGGACGAGATCCGCGCGGAGGCCGAGCGCCGGGGCCTGGCCGTCGCCAGGAAGCCCGACTCGCACGACATCTGCTTCATCGCCGACGGCGACACCCAGGGCTTCCTCGCCCGCCGCCTCGGTGTGGCGCAGGGCGACATCGTCGACGAGTCCGGGGCCAAAGTCGGCACGCACGAGGGCGCGTACGGCTTCACCGTCGGCCAGCGCAAGGGCCTGCGCATCGGCACTCCCGCCCCCGACGGCAAGCCCCGCTACGTCCTGGACGTCTCCCCGGTGGACAACACCGTCACCGTGGGCCCGGCCTCCGCCCTGGACGTCGACGCCCTCACCGCCATCCGGCCCCGCTGGTGCGGCGCCGCTCCTACCGGGCCGGGCGCCTACACCGCCCAATTGCGCGCCCACGGCGGCGAGAGCGAGGTCACCGCGGAGCTGGTCGACGGCGAACTGCGGGTCGCCTTCGCCGAGCCGGTCCGCGGCGTCGCCCCCGGCCAGGCGGTCGTGCTCTACGACGGCACCCGCGTGGTGGGCTCCGCGACGATCGCCGCCACCCGGCGGTCTGTGGCCACGACGGCGTGACCGCGTCCGGCGGCCGGGTGCGCTGTGCGGACAGCTCGGCGGCGCGAGACGGTCGCCGGCTCACACCTCCCCGGTCACCGCACTACCCGCCGTACGCCTCGAAGAAGTCGGCCAGCACCGGCGCCAGCATCTCCGGCTCCACCGCGTGGGTCTGGCCGTCCAGCACGGTGTAGGCGCCCTCGGGGACGTCGCGCGCCACCCGGCGGGCCGCCTCGCGCATCGGCTCCGGGCTCGCCTCGCCCGCGACGGCCAGCACCGGCATGGAGACCGAGGCCAGTAGGTCGGCCGGGACCGTGCCGTCGCCCATCACGGCGTCGTCGTAGGCCAGCGTGGGCGCGACCGCCTCCAGACCGGCCCACATCGGCGACTGGCGGGCGTTGGCGATCATCTGCTCGGCCAGTCCGGTCTTGCGCAGGAACAGCTCCACCGCGTCCCCGCGCCGGTCCCGCCCGAGCGCCTCGGCGAGGGCGACGGTGTACTCGGCGCGCTCCCGCTCCTGCCCCTCGCGCACGTCGAACGGCGGTTCGTACACGGCGACCCGGCTCACCGCCAGCCCGCTCGCCGCCGCCCGCAGCGCCAGCGCGCCGCCGGAGGACATGCCGTAGAGCGCGGCCTCGCCGCCCACCGCGTCGATCACCGCCGCCAGGTCCTCCACCTCGCGCTCCACCGCGTAGGGCGCGGTGTCCCCGCTCTCCCCGCGGCCCCGCCGGTCGTAGACGACCGCGGTGCAGCGGTCCGCGAGCGCCGCCGCCAGCGGCGCGACGGTGGCGCCCGTCGACATCGCGCCGCTGACCAGGACGACCACCGGACCCCGGCCGGTGCGGCGGTAGGCGAGGGGAGTGCCGTCAGGCGAGAGCGTCTTGGTCTCCATGCCGGTCAAGACTGCCACTCGCGGGGCGGCTCATGGGGTCACAACACTTCGACGTCGTAGAAGCACAGGTGGTCCTTGATGGGGGCCACGTCCGGCTTGGGCTCGGGGTACGCCCACGCCAGGTCGGCGGCGTCCGGCAGCGACCAGTAGGACGCGTCGCCCTTGAACGGGCAGTGGGTGTGCGTCTCGGAGGGAGTCAGCAGGCCGAGGCGGACGTCCGCGGGCGGCAGGTAGTAGCGCGGCGGGCATCCGGTCTCGCGCAGCACCAGCGGGTGCTCGCTCTCGGCCAGGACCTGCCCGCCGTGCACCACGCGCACGTGGTCGTCGCTCTGCTCGACGGTGATCGTGTGTCCTTGAGTCATACAAGGTGAGCGCTCGGGCGCGCGGAGTTCTTCCCGGCAGCTCACGGGGCCGTTTCCGGCGCTGTGCGCGCGGCGCCCGCCGGAGACGCTTCCCGCTCCCCTCGGGAGGCGGCCTCGGGGGACGCTTCCCGCTCCCCTCCCGAAGCGGCCGCCGGGAGGTCCTCCTCCGCCGCCGCCGACGGCCGGGCGCGGAGCTGCGGGGCCGCCGAGAAGGAGCTGACGGCCGGGCGCTGGAGCCGCGGGGCCGCCCAGGAGGAGCGGAGGGGCCGCCAAGGAGGTGTGAGGGGCCCATGTGCCCGCGCTGCGCCGCGGGAGGCGGCGGCCGGGCGCCGAGCCGCGGGTGCGAGCATGGCGGGCATGGCTACTCATGTGATCACCGGGGCCGGCTCCGGCATCGGCGCGGCCGTCGCCCGCCGGCTGCACGCGCGCGGGGACGGCCTCGTGCTGCACGCGCGCGACGCGGGCCGGGCCCGCGAGCTGGCGGCCGAGTTCCCCGGCGCCCGCACGCTCGTCGGAGACCTGGCCGAACCGGAACGGCTGAGCTGGGCCTTCTCCCACCAGGCGCTGCCCGACCGGGTCGACTCCCTGCTGCACGTCGCGGGCGTCGTCGACCTCGGCCCGGTCGGCGACCTCACCCCCAAGACGTGGCGCCACCAGCTCGACGTCAACCTGATCGCCCCGGCCGAGCTGACCCGCCACTTCCTGCCCCAGCTCCGCGCCGCGCGCGGCCACGTGCTGTTCGTGAACTCCGGCGCGGGCCTGAGCGCCCACGCCGAGTGGGCCGCGTACGCCGCCTCCAAGCACGGCCTGAAGGCGCTGGCCGACTCCCTGCGCCAGGAGGAGCACGGCAACGGCGTCCGGGTCACCTCCGTCTACCCCGGCCGCACCGCCAGCCCCATGCAGGCCAAGGTCCACCAGCAGGAGGGCAAGGAGTACGACCCGGACCGCTGGATCGACCCCGAGTCCGTCGCGACCGCCGTGCTCATGGCCCTCGACCTGCCGCGCGACGCCGAGGTCAACGACCTGACGGTGCGCCCGGGACGCTGAACCGGCCCCGGCGGCCGGGACCGGCCCCCGCCGGTTGCGCGAGGCGGCCCGCCGCTGCGTAGGCTTCCCTACCGTGAGCGAGAACACCCAGTTCAGGTTCGGCGCCGCCACCGGGGTCGGCTCCCTGCCCGGCGAGGACGCCCGGGAGGCCGCCAAGACGGCGACCGGCGCCTTCGAGGACTTCCCCTTCCTGCCCGAGCTGCCCGCCCGGGGGCCCGGCGCCGACATGATCGGCCGGACCGCCGGGATGCTCGTGGAGCTGTACGCGCGCGTGGAGCCCAGCGGCTGGCGGATCGGTGACCGGCCGGGGCGGGACACCCGGCGGGCGCGCTCCTGGCTGCGCGAGGATCTCGACGCCCTGGAGGAGCACACGCAGGGCTATCAGGGCCCGCTGAAGGTGCAGGCGGTCGGCCCGTGGACGCTCGCCGCCGGCCTGGAGCTGCGCAACGGCCAGGCCGCCCTGTCCGACCCCGGCGCCTGCCGGGACCTCGTCGCCTCGCTCGCCGAGGGGCTGCGGCTGCACCTGGACGAGGTCCGGCGCCGGGCGCCCGGCGCCGAGGTGGTCCTCCAGCTCGACGAGCCCTCCCTCACCGCCGTGCTGCGCGGACAGGTGCGGACCGCCAGCGGCTACCGCACGCACCGGGCCGTGGACCGGCAGCTCGTCGAGTCCGCGCTGCGCGACCTCGTCGCCGTGCACGCCGACGGTCCCGTCGCGGTGCACTCCTGCGCGCCCGACGTGCCGTTCGGTCTGCTGCGCCGGACCGGCGTGTCGGCGGTCTCCTTCGACTTCTCCCTGCTCACCGAGCGTGACGACGAGGCGATCGGGGAGGCCGTGGAGTCGGGCGCCCACCTCATCGCCGGCGTCGTCCCCGCCACCGACGGCCCGTTGTCAGACCCTGCCGGTAGCGTCATGGGTGTCAGAACGCTGTGGCGCAGGCTGGGGCTGCGACCGGGGCTCCTCCCGGAGGCGGTCACCCTCTCCCCGGCGTGCGGTCTCGCGGGCGCCTCGCCCGGGTACGCGCGCCGGGCCCTGGTCCACTGCGTCCGAGCGGCGAGATCCCTCGCGGACGACCCAGAGTAACGGGAGGACACCACGGTGGCCGGCGACAAGCAGCAAGCGGAGACAGCGGCGCCCGCCGAGGCGCGGGAGCGGCACGCCCGGCTCGCGGACCAGGTCGAGGAGCACCGCTTCCGGTACTACGTGCACGACGCCCCCGTCGTCAGCGACGCCGAGTTCGACCGGCTGCTGCGCTCCCTGGAGGAGCTGGAGGAGCGCTACCCCGGGCTGCGCACGCCGGACTCGCCGACCCAGAAGGTGGCGGGCTCGTACGCCACGGAGTTCACGGCCGTCGACCACCGGCAGCGGATGCTCTCCCTGGACAACACCTTCAACGACGACGACCTCGCCGCCTGGGCCGACCGCGTCGCCAAGGAGCTGGGCGAGCAGGAGTACCACTTCCTGTGCGAGCTGAAGGTCGACGGGCTCGCCGTCAACCTCACCTACGAGCACGGCAGGCTCACCCGCGCGGCCACCCGCGGCGACGGCCGCACCGGCGAGGACATCACCTCCAACGTGCGCACCATCGCGGAGATCCCGGACCGGCTCGGCGGCGACCGCGTGCCCGACCTCGTGGAGGTCCGCGGCGAGGTCTACTTCCCGATGGAGAAGTTCGAGGAGCTGAACCGCCGTCTGGTCGAGGCCGACGACAAGCCGTTCGCCAACCCGCGCAACGCGGCGGCGGGTTCGCTGCGCCAGAAGGACCCGCGCGTCACCGCGACCCGCCCCCTGCACATGGTCGTCCACGGCATCGGCGCCCTGGAGGGGTACACCGGCCTCACCCGCCTCTCCCAGGCCTACGCGGTGCTGCACGACTGGGGGCTGCCCACCTCGCCGCACAACCGGGTGGTCGACGACGTCGACGGCGTCCGCGCGTTCATCGCCCACTACGGCGAGAACCGGCACTCGGTGGAGCACGAGATCGACGGCGTGGTCGTCAAGCTCGACGAGATCCGCCTCCAGGGGCGGCTCGGCTCCACCGCGCGGGCGCCGCGCTGGGCCATCGCCTACAAGTACGCGCCGGAAGAGGTCAACACCAAGCTGATCGACATCAAGGTCGGTGTCGGCCGCACCGGCCGCGTCACCCCCTACGCCCAGGTCCAGCCGGTCACGGTGGCCGGATCCGAGGTCGAGTTCGCCACCCTGCACAACCAGGAGGTGGTCAAGGCCAAGGGCGTCCTCATCGGCGACACGGTGGTGCTGCGCAAGGCCGGCGACGTCATCCCGGAGATCCTCGGCCCGGTCGTCGACCTGCGCGACGGCGGCGAACGGGAGTTCGTGATGCCGGCCGAGTGCCCCGAGTGCGGTGCCACGCTGCGGGCCATGAAGGAGGGCGACATCGACCTCCGGTGCCCCAACGCCCGCACCTGCCCGGCCCAGTTGCGCGAGCGGGTGTCCTACCTCGCGGGCCGGGAGTGCCTGGACGTCGAGCACTTCGGCACGGTGGCCGCCGCCGCGCTGACCCGGCCGCTGGAAGGGACCGAGCCGCCGCTGGCCGACGAGGGCGACCTGTTCGACCTGACCGTGGACAAGCTGCTGCCCATCCGGGCGTACGTCCGGGACCCCGACAGCGGTCTGCCCAAGCGCGATCCCAAGACCGGCGAGGAGAAGGTCGTCACGGTCTTCGCCAACCAGAAGGGCGAGCCCAAGAAGAACACCCTCGCCCTGCTCCAGAACGTCGAGGCGGCCAAGGACCGCCCGCTGGCCCGGTTCCTCAACGGGCTCTCCATCCGGCACGTCGGACCGGTGGCGGCCCAGGCGCTGGCCCGCGAGTTCCGCTCCCTGGAGCGCATCGAGGAGGCGAGCGAGGAGGAGCTCGCGGCGACCGACGGAGTCGGCCCGATCATCGCCGCCGCCGTCAAGGAGTGGTTCGCCGAGGACTGGCACCGCGAGATCGTGCGCAAGTGGCGTGCCGCCGGAGTCCCGTTGGAGGACCAGGGCGCCGGCGAGGACCAAGGGCCCCGCCCGCTCGAAGGACTGACCGTCGTGGTCACCGGCACCCTGGAGCAGCACACCCGGGACGGCGCCAAGGAGGCGCTCCAGAGCCGGGGCGCCAAGGTGACCGGCGCGGTCTCGAAGAAGACGTCCTTCGTCGTCGTGGGCGACAACCCCGGCTCGAAGTACGACAAGGCGATGCAGTTGAAGGTGCCGGTCCTCGACGAGGACGGTTTCGGCGTGCTGTTGGAGCGAGGACCGGACGCGGCGGCCGAAGTCGCGCTTCCGACCGGCGAGTAGCGGTTGAAGGCCGCCCGTACGGCGCATACCAGATGCATACGGGTGGCCGGGGCGCATTCGGGCGACCGCCGCCCGTGGAAGCCTTCAGCGGCCTACTGTTGAGGAGCGCACCCGCCGCGCCCGGAGGCGACCGGGGCGTCCCCGTCTCCTCAATGAGTATGACAAGTGTGACGAGTACGACTAATACGACGAGTACGGCCAGTGCGAGGAGTACGCGGAGTACGCGGAAGGGTCTTCCGACGCGGCGCCGCGCCCGGTGACGTCGGGCGTCGGTCCGCATGGCGCGGGAACCGCCGGCTGTGAGAGGGACGGGAATGGAACCGACCGAGAGCGCCGCCCCGGACTCACGGCTGCGCCGAGTGGCCGGCGCATGGCGTGGGCGCCCGGGGCGGACGGGGGAGCGTGCGGACGCCCGCAAACAGCCGCGGCGCGCCGACCCCACGGCGCACACGACCGGTCGGTTCGCCGTGACCGAGGTCCGCGCCGCGGACGCGCCGGCCGCCGAACAGCCCCCGCAGCTCCCGGAGTCCGAGCCCGTCAAGCCGCCGTGCCGGCGGTCGCTGCCCGTCGCGGTCGTCGCGGCGGCCGGGATCGTCCTGGGCGCCGCGCTGCGCGAGGCGGTCACCGGGGAGCGCGCCCCCTTCCCGTCCGGCGCCGCCGGCTGGTCGCTGGCGGTGCTCACCGGCGTCATCGTCGCCCACCTGGTCATGCTCGGCCGCGCCCGCTGGTGGGGCGGCACCGGCTCCGGCGCCGCCCTCACCCTCGGCGTGCTGCTGCGCTACGGCTGGGCGGCCGCGGGGCTGGTCAGCCTGAGCGTGGTCGTCCTGGTCGGCGCGGCCCGGCGCCAGCGCTGGCGCACCGGCGTGCTGCACGGCGCGGTGGACCTCCTCGGCGTGGCCGCCGCCGCCCTCGTCCTGGGCGCCTTCGGCCAGGCGCCGAGCGTCGAGCACCCCTGGGACCCGGCCGCCTGGACCGCGTACGCCGTCCCCGAGGTGACGCTGGCCGCCGCGGCCTACCTCGGGGTCACCCGCGTTCTCCAGTGGTACCTGCACACCCCGCCCGTCGCCGGACTGCCCACCGCCTCCCGCTCCGCCCTGGCGAGGCAGGGCCTGGTCGCCGTCGCCCTGCTCGGCATCGCCCCGCTGGTCTGCGTCGTCGCCGCCACCCGGCCGGTGCTGCTGCCGCTGTTCGCCGTCCCGCTGATCACCCTGGACTCCACCCTGTGGATGGCCCGCGCCAGGGCCGAGGAGCAACTGCGCGACCCGCTGACCGGGCTGCCCAACCGGCAGTGGCTGCTGGAGCGCATCTGGACCGCCCTCGACGGGGCCGAACGCATCGGCGCCCGGACCGCTCTGATGCTGATCGACCTCGACCGCTTCCGCTCGGTCAACGACACGCTCGGTCATCTCGCCGGAGACCGGCTGCTGCTCCAGATCGCCGACCGGCTGCGGCAGGCGCTGCCGCGCGGAGCGGAGGCCGCCCGCCTGGGCGGCGACGAGTTCGCCGTCTTACTGCCCGTGGCGGACTCCACGACGTCCGCGACCCGGATCGCGCGCGGCCTGGTGACCGCTCTCAGCTCCCCGCTCGACCTCGACGGGCTCACCCTCGTCCTGGAGGCCAGCGCCGGGGTCGCCGTCTTCCCCGACCACGCCCTGGACGCCGAGGGCCTGCTGCGGCGGGCGGACGTGGCCATGTACCAGGCCAAGCGGGACCGCACCGGCGTGGAGGTCTACGAGTCCAAGCGGGACTCCAACACCCCGGACCGGCTCGGGCTGCTCGGCGACCTGCGCCGCGCCCTGGACGCCCGCGAGGTCGAGCTGCACTACCAGCCCAAGGTCCGCTTCGACGGCCAGGTCGCCGGCCTGGAGGCCCTGGTGCGCTGGGTGCACCCCGAGCGCGGCAAGGTCCCGCCGGACGAGTTCATAGCGATCGCCGAGTCCTCCGGGCTGATGCCCCACCTGACGGAGTACGTCCTGGAGACGGCGCTCGGCCAGGTCGCCGCCTGGCGCGCCCAGGGGCTGCTCGTCCCGGTCGCGGTCAACGTCTCCCCGCGCGACGTGCACACCCCCGGCTTCGCCGGCTCGGTCGCCGCCCGCCTGGCCCGGCACGGCGTCCCGGCCGGAGCGCTCCAGTTGGAGATCACCGAGCACGTGCTGCTGGAGGACCCGCAGCGCGCCGCCGACACGCTCGCCGGGCTCACCGCGCACGGCGTGAAGATGTCCCTGGACGACTTCGGCACCGGCTACTCCTCGCTGGTGCACCTGCGCCGGCTGCCGGTGAGCGAGCTGAAGATCGACCGCTCGTTCGTGGCCCGGCTCGCCGTGGACACCGAGGACGCCGAGATCGTGCGCTGCACCGTCGACCTCGCGCACTCCCTGGGGCTGCTGGTCGTCGCCGAGGGCGTCGAGGACGACGAGACGTGGGAGCGGCTGCGGGACCTGGGCTGCGACGCCGTGCAGGGCTGGCTGGTCGCCGCGGCGATGCCGCCGGAGGAGACGACGGCGTGGCTGCGGGCCCGCGGCTCCCGGGGCTGGATCCGCCCCCCCGCGGCGCTCCCGGCCGCCGCGTCCGACGAGTGAGCGGGCGGCCGGGGCGGCTGAGGCGGCCGGGAGCGCGGACGGGAGGGCGGCCGGGAGGGCGGCCGGGCCCGCGAAAGGGACGGAGGTTGGACCCGCGGACAGGACGGCGGGCGGGCCGCGGAAGGGACGACGGTTGGGGAGACGGCGGGGAAACCGTTTCACGGTCACCGCGCCCGGCCCCATAGGATTGGCCCCACACCACACGCACTCACCTCAGAGGAACGCTGCATGCCTGGCATCACGCGCGAGGAGGTCGCCCACCTCGCCCGGCTGGCGCGTCTGGAGCTGAAGCCCGAAGAGCTCGACCACTTCGCGGGACAGCTAGACGACATCATCGGCGCGGTGGCCCGCGTCAGTGAGGTCGCCGACCAAGACGTACCGCCGACCTCCCACCCGCTGCCGCTGACCAACGTCATGCGCGCGGACGAGGTCCGTCCGTCGCTCACCCCCGAGCAGGCGCTCTCCGGCGCCCCGGCCCAGGAGCAGCAGCGTTTCAAGGTGCCGCAGATCCTGGGGGAGGAGTGACCGCCATGACGGACAGCAACAGCATCATCAGGCTCACCGCCGCCGAGACCGCCGAGAAGATCGCCTCCGGCGAGCTGACGGCCGTCGAGGTCGCCGAGGCCCACCTCGCCCGGATCGAGGCCGTCGACGAGAAGGTGCACGCCTTCCTGCACGTGGACCGCGAGGGCGCCCTCGCCCAGGCCCGCGCCGTCGACGAGAAGCGGGCGCGCGGCGAGAAGCTCGGCCCGCTGGCCGGCGTCCCGCTCGCGCTGAAGGACATCTTCACCACCGAGGGCGTGCCGACCACCGTCGGCTCCAGGATCCTCGAAGGCTGGATCCCGCCGTACGACGCGACGCTCACCCAGCGGCTGAAGGCCGCCGGCGTCGTCATCCTCGGCAAGACCAACATGGACGAGTTCGCCATGGGGTCCTCCACCGAGAACAGCGCCTACGGCCCCACCGGCAACCCCTGGGACCTCACCAGGATCCCCGGCGGCTCCGGCGGCGGCTCCTCCGCCGCGCTGGCCTCCTTCCAGGCGCCGCTGGCCATCGGCACCGACACCGGCGGCTCCATCCGCCAGCCGGCCGCCGTCACCGGCACGGTCGGCGTCAAGCCGACCTACGGCGCGGTGTCCCGCTACGGCATGGTCGCGTTCTCCTCGTCCCTGGACCAAGGCGGCCCCTGCGCCCGCACGGTGCTGGACGCGGCGCTGCTGCACGAGGTGATCGCCGGGCACGACCCGATGGACTCCACCTCGATCGACGAGCCGGTCCCGCCGGTCGTCGAGGCCGCGCGCAACGGCCGTGTGGCGGGCATGCGCGTCGGCGTGGTCAAGCAGTTCCGCGGCGAGGGCTACCAGGCCGGCGTCGTGCAGCGCTTCGACGAGGCCGTGGAGCTGCTGAAGGAGCTGGGCGCCGAGATCGTCGAACTGGACTGCCCGTCCTTCGACCTGGCGCTGGCCGCGTACTACCTGATCGCGCCGTCCGAGTGCTCCTCCAACCTGGCCCGCTTCGACGGCCTGCGCTACGGCCTGCGCACCGGCGACGACGGCGGCCACTCCGCCGAGGAGGTCACCTCCCTCACCCGTGAGGAGGGCTTCGGACCGGAGGTCAAGCGCCGGATCATGCTCGGCACCTACGCGCTCAGCTCCGGCTACTACGACGCGTACTACGGCAGCGCCCAGAAGGTCCGCACGCTCATCAAGCAGGACTTCGACAGGGCGTTCGAGCAGGTCGACGTGATCGTCTCCCCGACGACCCCGACGACCGCCTTCGCGATCGGCGAGCGCGCCGACGACCCGATGGCGATGTACCTGGCCGACCTGTGCACCATCCCCACCAACCTGGCGGGCAACGCGGCCATGTCGCTGCCCTGCGGTCTCGCGCCGGAGGACGACCTCCCGGTGGGTCTTCAGATCATCGCCCCGGTGATGAAGGACGACCGGCTGTACACGGTCGGTGCGGCCGTCGAGGCCGCCTTCGTGGAAAAGTGGGGGCACCCGCTGCTCGAGGAGGCTCCGTCGCTGTGAGTAAGGCACTGTCCAAGGCCAAGGGCTTCAAGACGTCGAAGTCCGGTACGTATCTGTCGATGGCCACCACCGCGTTCGGCGCGCTCGGTGTCGCCAAGCAGATCAAGAAGGCCCGCACCGAGAAGGACACGCTGCGGCTGATCGACGCCTCGGTGTCCGCCATCGCGATCGTCACCGGCCTCGCCGTCCTCTACCGCGAGCTGAAGCGGCTGGGCGACGACGACGTCCTGCTGGGCTGAGAGGGAAGTTTCACCGTGACCACCACGACCGACCTGGCGTCGTACGAGGACGCGCTGGCGTCCTACGACCCCGTCATGGGCCTAGAGGTCCATGTCGAACTCGGCACCAGGACCAAGATGTTCTGCGGCTGCTCGACCGCGCTCGGCGCCGACCCGAACACCCAGACCTGCCCCGTCTGCCTCGGCCTGCCCGGCGCGCTCCCGGTCGTCAACGCGACCGGCGTGGAGTCGGCCGTCAAGATCGGTCTCGCGCTGCACTGCGAGATCGCCGAGTGGTGCCGCTTCGCCCGGAAGAACTACTTCTATCCGGACATGCCGAAGAACTTCCAGACCTCCCAGTACGACGAGCCGATCGCCTTCGACGGCTACCTCGACGTGCTCCTGGAAGACGGCGAGACCTTCCGTGTGGAGATCGAGCGCGCCCACATGGAGGAGGACACCGGCAAGTCGACGCACGTCGGCGGCGCCACCGGCCGCATCCACGGCGCGTCCCACTCGCTGCTGGACTACAACCGCGCCGGCATCCCGCTCATCGAGATCGTCACCAAGCCCATCGTGGGCGCCGGCGAGCGCGCCCCCGAGGTCGCCAAGGCGTACGTCCGCGAGCTGCGCGAGCTGATCCGTGCCCTCGGCGTCTCCGAGGCCCGCATGGAGATGGGCCAGATGCGCTGCGACGTGAACCTCTCGCTGATGCCCAAGGGCGCCGACAAGTTCGGCACCCGCAGCGAGACGAAGAACGTCAACTCGCTGCGCTCGGTCGAGCGCAGCGCCCGGTTCGAGATCCAGCGGCACGCCGCCGTGCTCTCCTCCGGCGGTGTGATCGTCCAGGAGACCCGCCACTTCCACGAGGACACGGGCTCCACCACCTCCGGCCGGGTCAAGGAGGAGGCCGAGGACTACCGGTACTTCCCCGAGCCCGACCTGGTGCCGGTGGCTCCGGCGCGCGCGTGGGTGGAGCAGATCCGGGCCGCGCTGCCCGAGATGCCGCTGGCCCGCCGCACCCGGCTGCTGGCGGACTGGGGCATCTCGGCCACCGACATGCAGGCGATCCTCAATGCCGGCGCCCTGGACCCGATCGTCGCCACGATCGAGGCCGGCGCGGACGCCGCCTCCGCCCGCAAGTGGTGGATGGGCGAGCTGGCGCGCAGCGCCAACGAGTCCGGCACCACGCTGGACGAGCTGGCGATCACGCCGCGGCAGGTCGCCCGGGTGGCCGAGCTGGTGGCCTGCGGCGACCTCAACGACAAGCTGGCCCGCCAGGTCATCGAGGGCGTCCTCGCGGGCGAGGGTGGCCCGGACGAGGTCGTCGACCGGCGCGGCCTGAAGGTCGTCTCCGACGAGGGCGCGCTGACCGCCGCCGTCGACGAGGCCATCGCCGGCAACCCGGGCGTCGCGGACAAGATCCGCGGCGGCAAGGTGGCGGCGGCCGGCGCGCTGGTCGGCGCGGTCATGAAGGCCACCCGCGGCCAGGCCGACGCGGCCCGCGTCAAGGAGCTGATCCTCCAGCGGCTGGGCGTCGACGAGGCCTGAGCCCGCACGGCCGACGACCCCGGGGGCATGCATCACACCCGATGCATGCCCCCCGGCGTGTACACGCCCCCCAACCCGGCGCCCCGCGCCACTCGGCCCTGAGCCTGCCCCCCCGCGTGCGCGCGCCTCCCGTGCGTGCGCGCCCCCGACTGTGCGCTCGCCCCGCAGGGTCGGCTCAGTCGGCGCGGGGAGGCCTCCCGCGCGTGCGCTCGTCCCTCGCATGTGCGCGCCCCGCACAGTCGGCGCGGGCCTGCCTCCCGCGCGTGCGCTAGCCCTCCGCGCGTGCGCTCGCCCCTCCCGCGACCGCCCCCGCCTCCGGCGGCCCGACCGGGGGCGCTACGCTCGCCCGCCATGAAGGGACCCGCCGATTCCGCCCCGCCCCCCGGCATACGCGGGGCGCAGCCCCCCGAGCCCGCCCACGGCGCCCAGACCCCCGGAAACAGGGCTGAGACAAGAGGCCGGACCGAGGCCGCTGACGGCCCCACTGAGGCCGGGCAGGCTCAGCAGAGCCCGGACGCGTCCCTTCCGGACCCTGTAGCCGCCCGCAGGCCCGGGGACTCCCGGGAAGCTTCCGAGAGCCGTGCCGAGGAGCCCGTTGACGGTCCCGGTGAGGCCGGGGAGGCGCCGCAGAGCCGGGACGCTTTCCTTCCCGCCCCTGTGGCCGCCCGCGCGCTCGGGCACGACGGGCAAGCCTCAGAGGGGCCCGCAGAGACGGCTCGCGGACCCGAGGCCGCCCCTGCGCCCGGGGGCGTCGCAGAGGTGCTCTCAAGCCGGGTTGAGGCTGAGACCGGTCGTCGGCCCGCGGAGGCCGGAGGGGGCCCCGGGAGCCCGGCCGAGACGACGGCTCGCGGACCCGAGGCCGCTCCTGCCCCCGCGGACGCCGGGGAGGTTTCCGAGAGCCGGGACGAGACCGCCCGCGCGTCCCGGGAGTCCGGGGAGTCTCCAGGGGCCTCCTGGGAGTCCCCGTGGACCCGTGCCGAGGCCGCTCGCCACGCCCGCTGGGCGGCGGGCGGCGTCGGGGTGCTGCTGGCGCTCGCCGGGCTCGCCGCGTCCCTGCTGCGCCTGGCCCACGCGGCGCCCGTTCCCGTGCCCGCCGCCTTCGCCGCGGGCGCCGCCGTCTGCGCGCTCGCCGCCGTCCTCGGCTTCCGGGGCCGTACCCGGTGGGCGCTGTGGCTCCAGGTCGCCGGGACGATGGCGATGGCGTTCGGCGACCGGTAACCCCGACCGCGCACCGCCCACCGCGCACTGCCGCCCACCGCGCACCGCCGACCGCCGCGCGTTCGGCGCGGACGTCGCGCCGGTGAATCGGGTCGTACCGGTGTGAGTAAGGACACGAACCGCCTAAAGGATCATTTTCGCCTGCAAGAGTGTTTTCATCTTGCTCATGCGTTCTTTGCGGGCCGTTCCGTTCATGGACGACTGTTCCCGGTCAAAGACCTCCACATAGTCACCTGGGAGCACGTTCGTGGCAGCCCTCGCGCGTTGGTGTGTCCGCAACCGCCTCGTCGTCGTCCTGCTGTGGCTCCTCGCCCTCGGCGGAGTGAGCGCGGCCGCCGCCGTGACCGGTTCGGCGTACTCCAACGACTACCAGGTCCCCGGGACGGAGTCGGGCCGCGCCGCCCAGTTGCTGCGCACCGGCTTCCCGGGACTCGGCGGCGACAGCGACACCGTCGTGTGGCACACCGCGTCCGGCGCCGTCCGCGCCCCTGACGTGGAGCAGCGGATGACCCGCGCCCTGGACCGGATCGGGCGACTGCCCGGCGTGGCCTCGGTGACCGGCCCCTACCAGGGCCCCGCCGCCCGGGACGGCGACCGGATCAGCCGCGACGGGCGCACCGCGTACGCGACGGTCGCCTTCGACCGCCCCGCCCAGGACATCCCCGCCGCGCAGGCCGAGGCGGTGGTGCACGCCGCCAGGGCCGCGCAGGGCGACGGGCTCCAGGTGGAGCTGGGCGGCAGCGCGATCGGCGCCACCCAGTCCTCCGGCGGCCACCTCGCCGAGATCGTCGGCGTGGCGGTGGCCGCCGTGGTGCTGCTGCTCGCCTTCGGCTCGCCCGCCGCGTCCCTGCTGCCCATCGCCACCGCCCTGGTGAGCGTCGGCACCGCCTACGGCGCCATCGGGCTGCTCGGCCACGCGATGACGGTGGCCGACTTCGCGCCCATGCTGGGCATGCTGATCGGCCTCGGCGTCGGCATCGACTACGCGCTGTTCATCGTCACCAGACACCGGCGCGGCCTCAAACGCGGGCTGACCGTCGCGGAGGCGGCCACGCAGGCCGTCGCCACCACCGGCCGGGCCGTCGTCTTCGCCGGCGCCACCGTGTGCATCGCGCTGCTGGGCATGCTGATCCTGCGCCTGGGCTTCCTGAACGGGGTCGCGGTGGCCGCCGCGTCGACCGTCGTGCTCACGGTGGCGGCCTCGGTGACCCTGCTGCCCGCCCTGCTGTCCTTCATCGGCCCGCGCGCCCTGAGCCGGCGCGAGCGGCGCCGGCTCGCCGAGCACGGCCCCCGGCCCGAGCTGCCCACCGGGCTCGCCGCCCGCTGGTCGGCGTTCGTCGAACGCCGGCCCAAGCTGCTCGGCGCCCTCGCCCTGGCCGTCGTCGCCGTGCTCGCGCTGCCCACGCTCTCCCTCCGCCTGGGCACCTCCGACCAGGGCAACGACCCCGCCTCGGCGACCACCCGGCGCGCCTACGACCTGCTCGCCGACGGCTTCGGCCCCGGCGTCAACGGACCGCTCACGCTGGTGACGCGCGTCGACGGCGGCGAGGACCGGCTCGCCCTGGACAACCTGGACGCCACCCTGCGCGCCACCCCGGGCGTCGCCGACGTCACCCCGGTCACCTACGACACCGGCGGCGCCGTCGCGTATCTGACCGTCGTCCCGGACTCCGCGCCCCAGTCGCAGCGCACCAGCGACCTCGTCGACCGGCTGCGCACCGAGGTGCTGCCGCGCGCCGAGACCGGCACCTCGCTCGATCTCCAGGTCGGCGGGGTCACGGCCGGCTACGACGACTTCGCCGGAGTCATCGTGGGCAGGCTGCCGCTGTTCGTCGGCGCCGTCGTCGGCCTGGGCTGCGTCCTGCTGCTGCTCGCCTTCCGGTCGGTGGGCATCCCGGTGAAGGCCGCCGCGATGAACGTCGCCGCCGTCGCCGCCTCCTTCGGCGTCGTCGTCGCGATCTTCCAGTGGGGGTGGGGCAGCGAGTTCCTGGGCCTGGGGCGGGCCGGGCCGATCGAGCCGTTCCTGCCCGTCATCATGGTCTCGGTGCTCTTCGGGCTCTCCATGGACTACCAGGTCTTCCTGGTCAGCCGGATGTACGAGGAGTGGCTGGAGACCGGCGACAACCGCCGCGCCGTGCGGATCGGGCTGACCGAGACCAGCCGTGTGATCAACTCCGCCGCGGTCATCATGATCTCGGTGTTCCTCTCCTTCGTGCTCGGCGGCGACCGGGTGATCGCCATGTTCGGCATCGCGCTCGCCGTCGCCGTCGCCCTGGACGCCTTCGTGCTGCGCACCCTGCTCGTGCCCGCCCTGATGCACCTGCTGGGCCCCGCCAACTGGTGGCTGCCGCGCCGCCTGGACCGCGTACTGCCCCGGATCAGCATCGAGCCGCCCGAGTGCCGGGCCGCCCATGAGAGGCTCGGCCAGGTCGTGGCCCGACTGACCGAGGAGCCGCAGCCCGGTGTACGCGACATCCCTGGGTGAGGACGGCGCCCACCCGCGCCCCCTGGGTCCCTGGCACGCTCAGGAGCTCCTCGCCCCCCTCGACCGCGGGCGCGAGTGCGTCCATTAAGACGACTCTCATACAGCGTCCGTACGGTGCCCGGCATGGGTACCAGGACGACAGAGCAGACCGGAGCCGCGACCGCCGCCGGGACGCGGCCCGAGCAGGACGCGCAGGAGGCGCCGCGGACGCGGCAGCCGGCCGGGGCCGACGCGGCCTCCGGCCAGGACACCGAGAAGCCCCAGGACACCGAGACGCCCCAGGGGACTGAGAAGCCCCAGGGGGCCGAGGAGCCCAAGGGGACCGAGGAGCCCAAGGGGACCGCCGAGGCCCCCGAGACCGCTGAGGCCCCCGAGACCGCTGAGGCGGAGGAGACCGTTGAGGCGGAGAGCGAGACCGGCGAGTCCGCCGACGCGGAGGCCGGGGCGCCGTGTTCCTCCGGAGTCGGGCAGGGCGCGGGCGCCGTCGTCTCCGCCGCGCTCGGCCTCGTCTCGCTGAGCGGAAGCTGGCTCGGCACCGTCGCCGGAGCCCGCGCGCAGCTCATCGGCCAGCTCAGCACCTCGTCCTCCGCGGGCGTCGGCGCGCAGATCAAGGCGGTCTACGGCGACGCCTGGCACGCCACCGCGCTGTGGGGCGGGCTGTTCGCGCTCGCCGCGCTGGTCGTCGGCGCCGTCGTCCTCGTGCGGCCCGCGTTCGGCGCCCCGGGCCGCCCGCAGGCGCCGTGGATCAAGTCGGTCGCCTGGGCGGGCGCCGTCCTCGGCGTCGTCGGACTGCTGCTGGCGGTCCTGAAGTACACCGACGCCCTGTTGGGACTTCCGTCCGCCTGAGCCGGCCACGCGCACGCCCCGGGGCGTGCGCCGAGGGGCCTCGCGGCGGTCGTGAGCACGCTGACGGCCGCCGCGAGGCCCCTCGTTCGCGCTGCGGGCTCTTCCGCGCTGCGGGCTCTTCCGCGCTGCGGGCTCTTCCGCTCTGCGGGCTCTTCCGCTCCGCGGGCGCGCTCAGCCCACCCGTGGCCTCAGCTCACCCGCAGCTCCAGAATGCGGTCGTCGCCCTTCTTCGGGGCGCCGCGGCCGTCGGTGTCGCTGGTGACGAGCCAGAGCCGGTCGGCCCCGGCCGGGGCCACCGTGCGCAGGCGGCCGTAGGCGCGGGTCAGGAACGCCTGGGGCGGGGCCGAGGCCGCGACGCCCCGCAGCGGGATCCGCCACAGCCGCTGGCCGCGCAGCCCGGCCATCCAGATCGAGCCCTCGGCGTAGGCGATGCCGCTGGGGGAGGCGTCGTCCGTGTGCCACTGGGCGAGGGGATCGTGGTACTTCGGGTCGCGGGAGGCGCCCTCCGCGTCCGGCCAGCCGTAGTCGTCGCCCGGCTTGATCGCGTTCAGCTCGTCCCAGGTGTCCTGGCCGAACTCCGACGCGAACAGCCGCTGCCTGCGGTCCCAGGCGAGCCCCTGCACGTTGCGGTGGCCGTAGCTGTAGACGGGGGAGTGCGGGAAGGGGTCGCCCGGGGCGGGCTCGCCGTCCGGGGTCAGCCGCAGGATCTTGCCGCCCAGGGAGGCGGTGTCCTGGGCCTGCTCGCCCCGGCCGTTCTCTCCGGTGCCCGCGTACAGCATGCCGTCCGGCCCGAAGGCGATCCGGCCGCCGTTGTGGATGACGCCCTTGGGGATGCCCTTGAACAGCGTGTCGGGCGCGCCCAGTTGCTCCCCGGCCGGTTTCGCGGCGTCGTACAGCATGCGGACGATGCGGTTGTCGGAGGCCGAGGTGAAGTAGGCGTAGATCATGTGGTCGGAGGCGAAGTCCGGGGAGAGCGCGATGCCGAGGAGGCCGCCCTCGCCCTCCGGCGCCACCCCGGAGACCGTCCCCAGCTCGGTCTTGCCGCCCGTCTTCTCGTCGATCCGGGTGATCGTCGCCTTGTCCCGGGAGGAGACGAGGAGTCCGCCGCCGGGCAGCGGGGCCAGGCCCCACGGGCTGTCCAGCCCCTGCGCGACCGTGCGCAGCACCGTCACCGAGCCCTTGGCCGGCGGCGCGCTCTCGCCCGGGGCCGGCGCGGCGGACGAGGACCGGGCCGGAGTGCGGCCGGGCGGCGAGCCCGGACCCGGGAGCGGCCCTCCCGATGAGCATCCGGCCGCCAGCAGCAGCGCGGCGGCCAGCACGCCCGTGACAGCTCGACGTGGCACGATCATGTCCCCTTCCGCCCGGCGGGTTCTCTTCTCCGCCACCAGCCTCACACCGCTTACCCCGTCGGCACATCCCCCAGAGGGGTGCGTCCGCTCGGGTATCAGTCCCGGGAGCCCTGCTCGGACTTCAGTCCCAGGAGCCCTGTTCGGACCTCAGCCCCGGGAGCCTTGCTCGGACCTCAGTCCCGGGAGCCCTGTTCGGACTTCAGTCCCAGGAGCCCTGCGCCGCCGGAAGGCCGCCCAGCTCCGTCAGGTCGCGGGGCGTCAGACGCAGGGCCGCCGCGGCCGCGTTCTCGGCGACCCAGCGCTCCCGCTTGGCGCCGGGGACCGCGATCACGTGCGGTCCCTGGGCCAGCACCCACGCCAGGGCGACCTGGGCCGGGGTGACGTCCTCGCCGTGCCGGGCGGCCACGCGGCGCAGACCGGCGACGATCGGCTGGTTGGCGGCCATCATCTCGGCGGTGAACCTCGGATGACGGGCGCGCAGGTCGTCCGGCTCGAAGCCCCCGCCGGGGACCAGCGTGCCGGTCAGGAAGCCGCTTCCGAGCGGCATCGCGGCCAGCAGGCCCACCCCTCGCGCCGCGCACCAGGGGAGCAGGGACTCCAGCGCCTGCGGCGACCACACCGACAGCTCCGCCTGCACCGCGCTCACCGGGAACACCTGCTGCACCCGTTCCAGCAGGCGGACCGTCGCGTCGTGACGGCGGGCCCCGGCCTTGCGCCCGTCGCGCGCCTCCACGGCGCACAGGCCGAGCGCTCGCACCTTCCCGGCGCGGACCAGTTCCGCCATCGCCCCCCAGGTCTCCTCGACTGGGACCTCCGGGTCGGCGCGGTGCAACTGGTACAGGTCGATCACGTCCGTCTGGAGCCGCCGCAGCGACGCGTCGCAGGCCCGTTTCACATAGCCGGGGCGGCCGTTGGCCACGAGGTGCTGATCGCCCACGAGCAGACCGACCTTGGTGGAGACGAAGGCGTCCGGCCGCCGCCCCCGCACCGCCCGCCCCACCAGCAGCTCATTGGTGAACGGGCCGTACATGTCGGCCGTGTCCAGCAGCGCCGGCCCCGCGTCCAGCGCCCGGCGCACCGCGCGCAGCGACTCCTCCCCCCGCTGCCGCGAGGCGCTGTACGCCCAGCTCATCGGCATGCACCCGAGTCCCACGGCGCCCACCGCGAGGGCCGCCGCGCCGATCGTCCTGCGCTCCACCTCGCCGTAACCCTCCCTCGCCTGCGGCCCCCAACCTAACGTTTGCGCCCGCGCGCCCCTGGCTTAGCCTCGGGAACATGACCGCTGACGTGTGGCTCCCCCTCCCGCCGGAGACGATCGAGGGCCTTCCCGAAGGACTGGACTACCTCTTCTGGAACGGCGGCGAGGACGGCCGCCAGGAGTTCCCCGGCGACCCCGCCGACTGCGTCTTCTACGCGGTGCCGTACATGCAGCCCGCGGCGCTCGTCGTGCGCCCGTTCCCGCGGATGCGCTCGGTGCGGGTGGTGCAGACGCTGAGCGCGGGCACCGACGCCGTGGAGTCCGGGGTACGGGACCTGCCTCCGGGGGTGCTGCTGTGCAACGCCCGCGGCGTGCACGAGGCGAGCACGGCCGAGCTGGCCCTGACCCTGATCCTCGCCTCGCTGCGCGGCGTCCCGGACTTCGTGCGGGACCAAGACCGCGGGCAGTGGCGGGGAGGGTTCCATCCCGCGCTGGCCGACAAGAACGTCCTCATCGTCGGCTACGGGTCCATCGGCGCCGCCGTCGAGGACCGGCTCGCGCCCTTCGAGGTCGCTCGGGTGGCGCGCGTGGCGCGCTCCGGGCGCACCACGGCGCGCGGCCCAGTGCGCCCGGACGCCGATCTGCCCTCCCTGCTTCCGGACGCCGACGTCGTCGTCCTGTGCACGCCCCTCACGGCGGACACCCGCGGCCTGGTGGACGCCGGTTTCCTGGCCCGTATGAAGACCGGAGCGCTCCTGGTGAACGTCGCGCGCGGCCCGGTCGTCGACACCGAGGCGCTGCTGAGCGAACTGGAGAGCGGGCGGCTGACCGCCGCGCTCGACGTCACCGATCCCGAACCGCTGCCCGCGGACCACCCGCTGTGGCATGCTCCAGGCGTGCTGATCAGCCCGCACGCGGGCGGCCCCACGTCGGCGTTCGCGCCGCGTGCCAAGCGGCTCCTGACGCGGCAGCTACACCGCTTCGTGAACCGGGAGCCACTCGACAACGTGATTCTGACGACGGGTCGGACGGGCGCCTAGGGGGTCCTGCGGCCCGCCGTCAGCACGTTCCGCGACTTCGCGGACGCGGTCCGTGCCCGCACGCGCCCGCGTCTTCCCTGGTCGTCACGGAGCGTAGAGGAACTATGTCCCTGAGTGACCGGACTGGTGTATCGTCCCGACAGGGGCTGCGCCGTGAGCACTCGGCGCCGGGGACGGTTTTCCTGACTGCGAGGGGGGCGACGGGCGATGCACGGCCTATGGACGAACGATCCGGTGCGGCGGGACTGCCGCCGGAGGCCCTGGCGCACGGCCGCGGGCAGACCCGGTCGGCACAGCGGCCCGCCTGCCCGGCAGACCTGCCACGACGGTCACGGCAGTCCGCCGGGCCGCCGCCGGCACGGCCCTCACCCCTGTCGCAGGCCCGGCGGCCGCCGCGGACGCCCGCAGCCGGCGCGCCGGGACCCTAGGGACCCGGCGGCGCGGACCGGGACGCCGCGGTGACCCCGCCGCCGGTCATGACCGCGCTCGACGGAGCGCTGGGCGCCCCGTCGTCGCCGGGCGCGCTGCCGCCGCCCCGCACGCAGGCCGGTCCCACCTCCGCCTGCCGTCCGGTGCCCCAGCTCCTGCTGGCCCTGGTGTGCGCGACCTACGCCGTCGGCTCCGCCTGCGACTGGGGCGAGCACGAGGTCGCGCTGTTCATGGGCGACTTCGGGCTGGCCGCCGCGGCCGGCGCCGCCGCCGTGTCCTGCCTCCTGTACGCCCGCGACCGGCGCGTCACCTTCCGGCCCGCGTGGCTCCTGTTCGCCCTCTCCTCGGCCATGGCGTCCCTGGGCAACGCGATCTGGGGGTGGTACGAGGTCGTCCTCGACGAACCCGTGCCCAGCCCCAGCTACGCCGACCTGTTCTTCCTCTGCTTCGCCCCGCCGGCCATCGTCGGCCTGCTGGTCCTCGCCAAGCGGCCCGCGACGAAGGCCGGCTGGGTGTGCCTCGGGCTGGACGCCTGGCTCATCGGGGGCTCGCTGCTCACGCTCTCCTGGAGCCTGGCGCTGGCCCAGGCGGCCACGTTCGACGGGCCGAGCGTCGCGCACACCGCGCTCTCCCTGGCCTACCCGCTGCTGGACATCGCCCTGGTCAGCATGGTGCTCGCGCTGCACTTCCGGCGCTCGACGGTCAACCGCACCGCCGTGAACACCGCGATCGGCGGACTGGCCGTGACCGTGCTGAGCGACGCCCTGTTCACCTCGCCGTTGATGCACCACAGCTACCGCTCCGGGCAACTGCTCGACGCGGGCTGGTTCGCCGGCTCCCTGCTCCTGGCGTACGCCCCCTGGGTCACGCGCCGCCCCGGTCAGGCCGCCGAGGGACGCGGCCCGTCCCGCCTGGACCGCCGCCGAGACGGCTTGGACCTCCTGGACCGTCGCGTGGACCGCATGGACGCCATGGACCGCATGGACCGCCTGGACCGTCTGGAGGTCCGGTCGGTCGGCGCCGCCGCGCGGGACGCTCACCGGAGCGTGTCCGGGACCGGCCGCCCGGCGCCGCCGAGCGCGGCGGACGCGCAGCCGTGGGACGGGCCGTGGGCCGCCGCGGACCGCGGCGAGGGCCACGCGCGCGTGGCCGACGGCCAGGCCCCGGAGACCGGCGCCGCACCGGCGCCCGCGGCGGACGGCCACGCGGTCACCGCGGACGGGCACGCCGCCGTGCCCGACGGCCACGCCCCCGGACCCGACGGGTACGCCTTCGCCCCGGACGGGCGCGCTCTCGGCCCGGACGGGCACGCCCGCGTCACGCGTCCCCGGCTGCCCGGACCGCGTACGGCCCCGCACGACGCCCACGGCTCGCCGCCGGCGCCGGGCGGCGACGCCGCGCGGTACCCGGCCGCCCGGCCGATCGCCGGCTCCCTCGCCGCCCTCACCCCCTACCTCGCCGCCGCCGTCTGCACCCTGGGCATCCTCTACAACGTGCTCAACCGCCGCAGCGTCGACCGCGTCGTGCTGATCACCGCCGGCGCCGTGGTGCTCGCCCTGGTGGTGCGCCAGGGGATCATGCTTCTGGACAACATCAGCCTCACCCAGGAGCTGGCGCAGAAGGAGAACCACTTCCGCTCCCTGGTGCAGGGCTCCAGCGACGTCATCATGATCGCGGCGCCCAACGGCGTCCTCCGGTACGTCTCACCGGCCGCCGGCGGGGTGTACGGACGGGCCGCCGAGGAACTGGTGGGCACCGAGCTGGCCGGTCTCATCCACCCGGAGGACCTGGGCTGCGTGGTGCACGAGGTGCGCCGTTTCCTGGTGGCCGCGCCGCTGGAGGAGCCCGCCACCCGCATCGAGTGCCGCTTCCGCTCCGGCGACGGCCGCTGGCTCAACGTGGAGTCGACCGTCAACCGCCACCACGGCGGCCTGATCTTCAACTGCCGCGACGTCACCGAGCGCGTGCGCCTCCAGGCCCAGCTCCAGCACAACGCCGAGCACGACCCGCTCACGGACCTGCCCAACCGCTCGCTGTTCACCAAGCGGGTGCAGCAGGCCCTGTCCGGCCGCCGCTCCACCGACCAGGGCGCCGCCGTGCTCTTCATCGACCTGGACGGCTTCAAGGCGGTCAACGACACGATCGGGCACCAGGCCGGGGACGAACTGCTCATCCAGGCCGCCCGGCGGCTCCACGAGTCGGTCCGGTCGGGCGACACCGCGTCCCGGCTGGGCGGCGACGAGTTCGCCGCCCTCATCGTCGGAGACGGCGCGCGCGACCGCGCCGCCCGCGAGGGGCACATCGTGGAACTCGCCGACCGCCTCCGGGTGACCCTGTCGCTGCCCTACCTCATCGACGGCAACGACGTCCGGGTCGCCGCGTCCATCGGCGTCGCGTTCGCCGAGGCGGGCCTCGGCGCGGGAGAGCTGCTGCGCAACGCCGACCTCGCCATGTACCGGGCCAAGGCGGCGGGCAAGGGCCGCGTCGAGCTGTACAAGCCGGCGATGCAGCAGGACGTCGTGCGCAAGGCGGAGCTGGCCACCCGGCTCCGCTCCGCCCTGCACGAAGGCGAGTTCGCGCTGCTGCACCAGCCGGTGGTCTGCCTGGAGACCGGCCGGATCACCTCGGTGGCGGCCCAGGCGCGCTGGCGCTCCTCGCAGGGGGTGCTCTTCACCCCGGCGGAGTTCCTGCGGGTGGCCGACGACAGCGACCGGACGGCCGAACTGGGCCGCTGGATGCTGGAGCAGGCCGTCGAGCAGGCCGCCGGGCGCGCCCGCGACGGGCTGAGCCCGTCGGTGGTGGTGCGCACGGGCGCCCGCCGCCTGGTGGACCGCTCGCTGCCCCCGAGCACGGTGGAGGCCCTGCTCACCCGGCACGGCCTGCCCTCCGGGGCCCTGGTGATCGAGCTGTCCGACACCGACCCCCGGGTACCGCTGGACGAGCTGGAGCGGCGCCTCGCCGCGCTGCGCCGGCTCGGCGTGCGGATCGCGCTCGACGGCTTCGGCAGCGGCCACGGCGCCATCACGGCCCTGCGCCGCCTCCCCGTCGACATGCTCCGGCTGGACCGCTGCCTGGTCGAGGGCGTCGTCGAGTCCGCCCGGCTGCACAAGATCACCGGCGGGCTGCTGCGCATCGCCGGCGACCTGGGCCTTCAGTCCGTCGCCGACGGCGTCGACCTGCCCGAGCAGGTGGCCGCCCTGCGCGCGATGGGCTGCACCCACGGACAGGGCATGGCCTTCTCCGGCCCGCTGGAGGAGTACCCGCTGCGCCGGGCGCTCGGCGCCGGCCGCTATCCGGTGCCCGGCGGACCCGTCGAACCGGCGTTCGTGGTCCGGGGCGCCGGCGGCTACACCGGCGGCATGACGGCCGTAGTGGGAGGCGGGACGGCGCTGCGACCACATGATGAGACGCCCGTCCCACCTACTTGACAGTGGGTGCGTGCCGGGGGGAGGGTCTGTTCCATGCGCACCCGAATTCTCGTACTTGGACAGCGCGTCGGCTGAGCTGGGAACACACCGGAAGTCCGGACCCCAGCGACCCACCCGGCGCGCTCCCCTCGCTTGCCTGACGGCACGAGGGGTTTTTTGTTGCACGGGCGCCTGCCCCGTCGCAGCCGCACACCGTGCGAAACGGCCGAAACCGACCTGCACGCCCGCGCGAGAACCTCCCCGAGGCCCTCGCTAAGACCCTCAGCATCGAGAAGAGAATGCCGATGACCGAGCAGGCCACCGGGGCCCACCCACCGCAGCCGCGGCCCCGATCCGGCGGACACCCGTCCGCGCCCGAGCACGTGACCGGCGCGCAGTCCCTCGTCCGCTCTCTCGAAGAGGTCGGCGCCGACACCGTGTTCGGCATTCCGGGCGGCGCCATCCTGCCCGCCTACGACCCGCTGATGGACTCCACCCGGGTGCGCCACGTCCTCGTCCGGCACGAGCAGGGCGCCGGCCACGCGGCCACCGGCTACGCGCAGGCCACCGGCAGGGTCGGCGTCTGCATGGCCACCTCCGGCCCCGGCGCCACCAACCTGGTCACCCCGATCGCCGACGCCCACATGGACTCCGTCCCGCTGGTCGCCATCACCGGCCAGGTGGCCTCCTCCTCGATCGGCACGGACGCCTTCCAGGAGGCGGACATCGTCGGCATCACCATGCCGATCACCAAGCACAACTTCCTGGTCACCAAGGCCGAGGACATCCCCCGGGTGATCATGCAGGCGTTCCACATCGCCTCCACCGGCCGCCCCGGCCCGGTCCTGGTCGACATCGCCAAGGACGCCCTCCAGGCCAAGACCGTCTTCTCCTGGCCGCCGGTGATGGACCTGCCCGGCTACCGGCCCGTCACCAAGCCGCACGCCAAGCAGATCCGCGAGGCGGCCAAGCTGATCACCGCCGCCCGGCGGCCCGTCCTCTACGTCGGCGGCGGCGTCCTGAAGGCCAAGGCCACCGCCGAGCTGAAGGTCCTCGCCGAACTCACCGGGGCGCCCGTCACCACCACGCTGATGGCGCTCGGCGCGTTCCCCGACGGCCACCCGCTGCACGTGGGCATGCCGGGCATGCACGGCGCGGTCACCGCCGTCACCGCGCTCCAGAAGGCCGACCTGATCGTCGCCCTGGGCGCCCGCTTCGACGACCGCGTCACCGGCAAGCTGGACGGCTTCGCCCCGCACGCCAAGATCGTCCACGCCGACATCGACCCCGCCGAGATCGGCAAGAACCGCGAGGCCGACGTGCCGATCGTCGGCGACGCCCGCGAGGTGATCGCCGACCTGGTGCAGGCCGTCCAGAGGGAGCACGCCGAGGGCCGCCAGGGCGACTACGGCGCCTGGTGGAAGGACCTGAGCCGGTGGCGCGACACCTACCCGCTCGGCTACGAGCAGCCCGGGGACGGCTCCCTGTCCCCGCAGCAGGTCATCGAGCGCATCGGCCAGCTCGCGCCCGAGGGAACGGTCTTCGCGGCGGGCGTCGGCCAGCACCAGATGTGGGCCGCGCACTTCATCCAGTACGACCGGCCCGCCACCTGGCTGAACTCCGGCGGCGCCGGGACCATGGGCTACGCCGTCCCGGCCGCGATGGGCGCCAAGGCCGGGCGGCCGGACCGCACCGTCTGGGCCATCGACGGCGACGGCTGCTTCCAGATGACCAACCAGGAGCTGACCACCTGCGCCCTGAACAACATCCCGATCAAGGTCGCGGTCATCAACAACGGCGCCCTCGGGATGGTCCGCCAGTGGCAGACCCTGTTCTACAACCAGCGCTACTCCAACACGGTCCTGCACTCCGGCCAGGACGGCGCCGACCCCCAGGCCCGCGGCACCCGCGTCCCCGACTTCGTGAAGCTGTCGGAGGCCATGGGCTGCCACGCGATCCGCTGCGAGTCCCCGGCCGACCTCGACAAGGTCATCGAGGAGGCCAACGCGGTCAACGACCGTCCGGTCGTCGTCGACTTCATCGTCCACGAGGACGCCATGGTGTGGCCGATGGTCGCCGCCGGCACCTCCAACGACGAGATCATGGCCGCGCGGGACGTGCGCCCCGACTTCGGCGAGAACGAGGACGACTGAGAGCACCCGGGCAGCACGAGGACTTCAGGAAGGTACGACCGTCATGTCCACCAAGCACACGCTCTCGGTTCTGGTCGAGAACACGCCCGGCATCCTCGCCCGGATCGCCGCCCTGTTCTCCCGCCGCGGCTTCAACATCGACTCGCTCGCGGTCGGCGTCACCGAGCACACCGACATCTCCCGCATCACCATCGTCGTCAGCGTCGAGGACCTGCCGCTGGAGCAGGTGACCAAGCAGCTCAACAAGCTGGTCAACGTGCTCAAGATCGTCGAGCTGGAGCCCGGCCAGGCCGTCCAGCGCGAACTGGTCCTGGTGAAGGTGCGCGCCGACAACGAGACGCGCTCGCAGATCACCGAGATCGTTCAGCTCTTCCGCGCCAAGACCGTCGACGTCTCCCCGGAGGCGGTGACCATCGAGGCCACCGGCTCCGGCGACAAGCTGACCGCCATGCTCCGGATGCTGGAGCAGTACGGCGTCAAGGAGCTGGTCCAGTCCGGCACGATCGCGATCGGCCGCGGCGCGCGCTCGATCACGGACCGGTCGCTGCGCGCCCTGGACCGGTCGGCCTGACGACGCCCCGGGCGGCCCCGCGACCCCGGCCGCCCGGATGCCGAGCCCCCCGGACTCCAGACCCCCGGACTCCAGACCCGCAGACCCTCCGCCCCTCACCGGCATACGGTGGGAAGCACACTCGCACACCAAGGAGAGAACCCAAGTGGCCGAGCTGTTCTACGACGCCGACGCAGACCTGTCCATCATCCAGGGCCGCAAGGTCGCGGTCATCGGCTACGGCAGCCAGGGCCACGCCCACGCCCTGTCGCTGCGCGACTCCGGCGTCGACGTCCGGGTCGGTCTGCACGAGGGCTCCACGTCCAAGGCCAAGGCCGAGGAGCAGGGGCTGCGCGTGGTCACCCCGGCGGAGGCCGCCGCCGAGGCCGACGTCATCATGATCCTGGTGCCGGACCCGCTCCAGGCCCAGGTCTACGAGGAGTCCATCGCCCCGAACCTCAAGGACGGCGACGCGCTGTTCTTCGGTCACGGTCTGAACATCCGCTACGGCTTCGTCAAGCCGCCGGCCGGTGTGGACGTCTGCATGGTCGCCCCCAAGGGCCCCGGTCACCTGGTGCGCCGCCAGTACGAGGAGGGCCGCGGCGTCCCGTGCATCGTCGCCGTCGAGCAGGACGCCTCCGGCGACGCGTTCGGGCTGGCGCTGTCCTACGCCAAGGGCATCGGCGGCACCCGGGCGGGCGTCATCAAGACGACGTTCACCGAGGAGACCGAGACCGACCTGTTCGGCGAGCAGGCCGTGCTGTGCGGCGGCACCGCCGCCCTGGTGAAGGCCGGTTTCGAGACCCTCGTCGAGGCGGGCTACCAGCCGGAGATCGCCTACTTCGAGTGCCTGCACGAGCTGAAGCTGATCGTCGACCTCATGTACGAGGGCGGCCTGGAGAAGATGCGCTGGTCGATCTCCGAGACCGCCGAGTGGGGCGACTACGTCACCGGCCCGCGCATCATCACCGACGCCACCAAGGCCGAGATGAAGAAGGTCCTCGCCGAGATCCAGGACGGCTCCTTCGCCCGCACCTGGATGGACGAGTACCACGGCGGTCTGAAGAAGTACAACGAGTACAAGAAGCAGGACTCCGAGCACCTGCTGGAGACCACCGGCAAGGAGCTGCGCAAGCTCATGAGCTGGGTGAACGAGGAGGCGTAAGCCTCGCGGGCGAAGGGCCGGAGCGTCTGCTCCGGCCCTTCGCGCCGACGCCGGCCCCGCCAGAGGCCGACGCCGGCCCCGCCGGGCGCCGGCGCCGTCCGCCCCGAACGCCCACCGCCGCCACCGCCCCCACTGCCCCCTTCACCCTCCTCCGCCCTGTCCAGCCACGGACGGGTGATCCTTCCGCAGCGGCGCGATACGGCGCGCGTGTCGCCACTAGACTGCTGCACAACAACGCGTCAGGCCCACAGCGTCGTGCGTCTTCCACGCGGCTGAGCGGCACCGGGGAAGAGCGGGTGCCGCACCCCATCCTCCGCTTGCGGCCGTCGGGACGGCCGTCCGCACGCAATGGATTTGTGAGGACTCACGTGAGCTCGAAACCTGTCGTACTGATCGCCGAAGAGCTGTCGCCCGCGACCGTCGACGCGCTCGGCCCGGACTTCGAGATCCGGCACTGCAACGGCGCGGACCGAGCCGAACTGCTCCCCGCCCTCGCCGACGTCGACGCGATCCTGATCCGCTCGGCCACCAAGGTCGACGCCGAGGCCGTCGCCGCCGCCAAGAAGCTGAGGGTCGTGGCCCGCGCGGGCGTCGGCCTGGACAACGTCGACGTCGCCGCCGCCACCAAGGCCGGCGTGATGGTCGTCAACGCCCCCACCTCGAACATCGTGACCGCCGCCGAGCTGGCCTGCGGTCTGATCCTCGCCACCGCCCGCAACATCCCGCAGGCCAACGCCGCGCTGAAGAACGGCGAGTGGAAGCGCAGCAAGTACACCGGCGTCGAGCTGGCCGAGAAGACCCTCGGCGTCGTCGGCCTCGGCCGCATCGGCGCCCTGGTCGCCCAGCGGATGTCCGCCTTCGGCATGCGGGTCGTCGCCTACGACCCCTACGTGCAGCCCGCGCGCGCCGCCCAGATGGGCGTCAAGGTGCTGTCCCTGGACGAGCTGCTGGAGGTCTCCGACTTCATCACCGTCCACCTGCCCAAGACCCCCGAGACCCTCGGCCTGATCGGCGACGAGGCGCTGCACAAGGTCAAGCCGGGCGTGCGCGTCGTCAACGCCGCCCGTGGCGGCATCGTCGACGAGGCGGCGCTGCACGCGGCGCTCAAGGACGGCCGGGTCGCCGGCGCCGGCCTGGACGTGTACGCCAAGGAGCCGTGCACCGACTCGCCGCTGTTCGCGTTCGACCAGGTGGTGTGCACCCCGCACCTGGGCGCCTCCACCGACGAGGCGCAGGAGAAGGCGGGCATCGCGGTCGCCCGGTCCGTCCGCCTCGCCCTGGCCGGGGAGCTGGTGCCGGACGCGGTGAACGTGCAGGGCGGTGTCATCGCCGAGGACGTCAAGCCCGGCCTGCCGCTCGCCGAGCGCCTCGGCCGCATCTTCACCGCGCTCGCGGGCGAGGTCGCGGTCCGCCTCGACGTCGAGGTCTACGGCGAGATCACCCAGCACGACGTGAAGGTGCTGGAGCTGTCCGCCCTCAAGGGCGTCTTCGAGGACGTCGTCGCCGAGACCGTCTCCTACGTCAACGCGCCGCTGTTCGCCCAGGAGCGCGGCGTCGAGGTCCGCCTGACCACCAGCTCGGAGTCGGCCGACCACCGCAACGTGGTGACCGTGCGCGGCACCCTCGCGGGCGGCGAGGAGGTGTCGGTCTCCGGCACCCTGGCCGGTCCGAAGCACCTTCAGAAGATCGTCGCCGTAGGCGACTACGACGTCGACCTCGCGCTCGCCGACCACATGGTCGTCCTGCGCTACGAGGACCGTCCGGGCGTCGTCGGCACGGTCGGCCGGATCGTCGGCGAGGCCGGCGTCAACATCGCCGGCATGCAGGTCGCCCGCTCGGCCGCGGGCGGCGAGGCGCTGGCCGTGCTGACCGTGGACGACACGGTCCCGGCCGCCGTCCTCACAGAGGTCGCCGCGGAGATCGGCGCGACCTCGGCCCGCTCGATCAACCTGACCTGACACCGCCGAAGACGCCGGGCCCCCGGGGAAGCACCCCTGGGGCGCCCGGCGCCTTCGTATGCTCTCGGAGCCGG
>NZ_JBEYWK010000012.1:108994-146956 GCF_040644415.1 Streptomyces sp. NPDC046985 | reverse complement strand
ACGGGGGAGCCGGGGGAGCCGGGGGAGCCGGGGGAGCCGGGGGAGCCGGGGGAGCCGGGGGAGCCGGGGGAGCCGGGGGAGCCGGGGGAGCCGGGGGAGCCGGGGCAGCCCTGGCAGTTCCCAGGGTCTCGGGCGCCCCGGTAGCTAGGCGGCGTCCTAATACAGCCGCGCCGCCTTCAGTGTCATGTGCAGCAGCAGCCGGTCCTCGCCGTCGTCCAGGTCCAGGCCGGTGAGGCGCTCCACCCGGGACAGGCGGTAGTACAGGGTCTGGCGGTGGACGCCCAGTTCTGCGGCGGCGCGACCGGCCTGGCCGGCGCAGTCGAGGTAGACCTCGGCGGTGCGGGCCAGCTCCCGCTGCTCCGGGGCCAGCAGGGCGCTCACCGCCGGATCGCGCGCCGCCCGCGGCGGGAGCGCGGTGAGCAGCCGGAACGGACCGATCGACGCCCACTGAGCGACGGGCCCGAGCCGCGGCTCCGCCAGCGCCGCACGGGCCGCCGCCGACGCCTCCGCCCAGGCCGCGGCCAGCTCGGCGAGACCGGTGCGCCCCGCCGCGATCCCCCCGACGGCGAGACCGGTGCGCCCCGCCGCGATCCCGCCGACCGCGAGGCCGGCGCGGTCGCCGCCGTCGAGCGAGGCCGCCCGCTCCAGCAGCCGCGTCGCCGCCGACACCGCCGGTCCCAGCGTGTCCGTCGAGCGCAGCCGCACCAGCAGCGCCAGGCACTGCTCGGCGCTGCCCCAGGGCGCCGTGCACCCGGCGGCGGCGCCCGGCACGGTGCGCACCGAGGGGGCGTCGCCGGGGTCGGCCGAAGGCCAGGGCGCCACGCACACCAGCGTGTGCGGCCCGTCCGCGCGGGCACCCAGGGCCGCGCGCAGCTCCGCTGCCGCCATGTCCCGGGGCCATCCGCGCTCGGCGGTCAGCACGGCCCGCAGCTCCCGGGTGAGATCGGCGCCGTGCTGCGCCTCGTCCGCGAGCAGTGCGCCGATCCGGCCCGTCACCCGCATGGCCGCGTCGAGCTGCTGGTCGCCGGGCCCGGGATCGTCGGCCAGCAGCCAGACGTAGCCGAGCACCACGCCCCGATGGCGCACCGGGAGGCAGACCCGCCCCCGGTACACGCCCGCCTCGGGGGTGGGCGGGATGCGCACCGGGCCGGTCGCCCGGGTGATGCCGAAGCCCTCGAACCAGCTTCGGACGGCGGCCGTGGACCGGCGGGTGAGGATCGAGCGGGTGCGCACCGGGTCCAGCGCCGACGGATCGAGGTCGCCCTCGTCGTCGTAGGCGCCGAAGGCGATCAGCTCGAAGTCGCGGTTCTCCAGCGTGGCCGGCGCCCCGAGCAGCTCCGAGATCTCGTCGACCAGCTCCTGGTAGTCACCCTTGTAGTCGGCCGTCACCCGGGCATTCTCGCGCATTTCGCGCGGCTCTCATACATCTGTCTGAGATCGGGGCCGCGGATGCGTGACGTCTGTCGATGGCCGACGATCAGGGGGATCCCTAACTTTCGCAGTGGTTCTCCGTGCCGTCCCCGAGCATTCGGGTCTCGGCCTCCTGCTGACTGTTGTGGAGGTGCCCCGTGCTGGGTCCCGTGATTCTTGCCGCGTCGCGCAGCGACCGGATGCGACGCCTGATCTCGGCGGCCCCGGTGACCAAGCAGGTCGTGGACCGGTTCATCCCCGGCGAGAGCGTGGACGAGGTCGTCCCCATCATCGAGGACCTGACCGGCCGGGGCCTGGAGCTGACCATGGACGTGGTCGGCGAGGACATCACCACCCCCGAGCAGGCCGCCGCCGCCCGGGACGCCTATCTGGCGCTGATCGACCGGATCGGGGGCCTGCGGCTCGGCCCGCGGGTCGAGACGTCGGTGAAGCTGTCCATGTTCGGCCAGGCCCTCGACGGCGGCCACGCGCTGGCGCTCGCCAACGTCCGCCCGGTGGTCGAGGCCGCCGCCGCCGTCGGCACCACGGTCACCCTCGACGCGGAGGACCACACCACCCTCGACTCGATGTTCGCGATCCACGAGGAGCTGCGGAAGGACTTTCCGCAGACCGGCTGCGTCATCCAGGCGTACCTCTACCGCACCGAGGCCGACGCGCGCCGCCTCGCCGCGAGCGGCAGCCGCGTACGGTTGGTGAAGGGCGCCTACAAGGAGCCCGCCCAGGTCGCCTACCAGAACAGGCACGAGATCGACAAGGCGTACGTCCGGATCCTGCGCACCCTCATGGAGGGCGACGGGTACCCGATGGTCGGCTCGCACGACCCGCGCCTGATCTCCATAGCGCAGGAACTCGCCCGGACGGTCGGCCGCAAGCTGGACGAGTACGAGTTCCAGATGCTGTACGGCATCCGCGGCGACGAGCACCTGCGGCTGGCCGCCGAGGGCCACCGCATGCGCGTCTACACCGCCTACGGCACCGACTGGTACGGCTACTTCATGCGGCGCCTGGCGGAGAAGCCGGCCAACCTGCGCTTCTTCGCCCGCTCGATGGTCAGCACGGGCTGAATCCCGTCAGCGCGAGCTGAACCCCGGTAGCACGGGCTGCACCCCCTCGGCGCCGGCTGACCCGGTCGGCACGGGCTGACCCGGCCCCCGCCCCGCCCCCGTTCGCAACACCGCTCACGTCAAGGAGTTACGGAACCCATGGACGCTGTGACCCAGGTCCCCACCCCCGTCAACGAGCCGGTGCACGGCTACGCTCCCGGCTCGCCCGAGCGCGTGCGCCTGGAGGCCAGGCTCAAGGAGCTGGCCGAGAACCCGGTGGAGCTGCCCTGCACCATCGGCGGTGAGAAGCGCATGGGCGGCGGCGAGGTCTTCGAGGTCGTCCAGCCGCACAACCACAAGGCCGTGCTCGGCACCGCGCGGCACGCCACCGGGCAGGACGCGCAGGACGCGATCGACGCCGCGCTCGCGGTGGCCCCGGCCTGGCGCGCGATGTCCTTCGACGACCGCGCCGCGATCATCCTGCGCGCCGCCGAACTGCTGGCCGGTCCGTGGCGCGAGACGATCGCCGCGTCCACCATGCTCGGCCAGTCCAAGACCGCGCAGCAGGCGGAGATCGACAGCCCCTGCGAGCTGGTGGACTTCTGGCGCTTCAACGTCCACTACGCCCGCCAGATCCTGGCCGAGCAGCCCCCGGCGAACTCCCCGGGCGTGTGGAACCGCATGGACCACCGCCCGCTGGAGGGCTTCGTCTACGCGATCACGCCGTTCAACTTCTCGGCCATCGCGGCCAACCTGCCCACCGCCCCGGCCCTGATGGGCAACGTGGTGATCTGGAAGCCGTCCCCGACCCAGACCCACGCCGCCGTGCTGCTGATGAAGCTGCTGGAGGAGGCGGGCCTGCCCAAGGGCGTGATCAACCTGCTCACCGGCGACGGCGTGGCGGTCTCCGAGGTCGCCCTGAACCACCGCGACCTGGCCGGCGTCCACTTCACCGGCTCCACCAAGACCTTCCAGTACCTGTGGAAGACGGTCGGCGCCAACATCGAGAACTACCGCTCCTACCCGCGCCTGGTCGGCGAGACCGGCGGCAAGGACTTCGTGGTCGCGCACCCGAGCGCCGACCGCGCGGTGCTGAAGACGGCCCTGACCCGGGGCGCCTTCGAGTACCAGGGCCAGAAGTGCTCGGCCACCTCCCGCGCCTACCTCCCGGCCTCCCTGTGGAACTCCGGCTTCAAGGAGGAGTTCGCGGCCGAGGTCGACTCCCTGACCATGGGCGACGTCACCGACCTGTCGCACTTCATCGGCGCGGTCATCGACGAGCGCTCCTTCGCCAAGAACAAGGCCGCCATCGACCGGGCCCGGCAGGACGCCTCCTGCACGATCGTCGCGGGCGGCGACTACGACGACTCGGTCGGCTACTTCGTCCGCCCGACCGTCATCGAGTGCACCGACCCGGAGAACGAGGTCTTCACGACCGAGTACTTCGGCCCGATCCTCGCCGTGCACGTCTACGAGGACGACCGCTACGAGGAGATGCTGACCCAGATGGAGTCGGTGTCCGACTACGCGCTCACCGGCTCGGTCATCGCGGGCGACCGCGCGGCCGCCGCGCACACCATGGAGAGGCTGCGCTACGCGGCCGGCAACTTCTACATCAACGACAAGTCGACCGGCGCCGTCGTCGGCCAGCAGCCCTTCGGCGGCGGCCGCGCCTCCGGCACCAACGACAAGGCGGGCGCCCCGCAGAACCTGATGCGCTGGACGCTGACCCGCGCCATCAAGGAGTCGCTGATCTCGCCGACCGACTACACCTACCCGCACATGGGCTGACGCCCCCCGGGGGGTCTCCCCGAGGCGCGCGAACGGGCCGGGTCCGCACAGGGCCCGGCCCGTTCGCATGCCGCCGCGCAGGCGCCGCCGTCCAGGCGCGTCCGTCCGGACACGTCCGCTCAGGCGCCGCGCCCCGCCGCGCGTGCGCGCTCCCCGAGCGCTGACCACCCAAGCCACCTACCAACGCCCCGCCGCGCGCGTGCGCGCTCCCGCGCTAGCCGGGCATCTCCGTCCGCTCCCACCACTCGTACACGGGCAGCCTGCCCTCCGGCGTGTCCGTGTGGCGCGCGGTCGGCCTGAAGTGCTCGTAGCCGCCCCGCAGCTCGATCTTCAGGTCCTCCCCGGGCGCGGCGATCGGGACGATCCGCTGGGGCAGGTCCTGCGGGCCGCCCTCCAGAAGTGCCTTGGCCGTGTCGTTCATGACCCCACCGTTCCCGGCGCCGCCCCCCGATCTCGCCGGCCGCGCGAACGATCAGCCGTATGGGCGGAGGGCGGGGCGCGGCGGAAGGCGCAGGTCGCGGCCGGGTACGCCGACGCGCCGTCTCAGATAGTAGGAAGCCCGAGTAATCATGCAGACACACGGGCGCTCCTCGCCTAGCTTGGTAGAAGCCGAACGTCTCGCTTGATCCAGCGAACGGCGGTCGTGAGCCGGGCCCCTGCGCAGGTGATCCCTGCGGCCCGCTCCCCGCCTCTTCCGGCGTCTCGCAATCCCTCCCTGTCCGCGCGCTCAGCGCTGTCCCGAAGGAGTCGATCCCCCATGGCCGAGACGACCGATCGCCGCCGCGTCCGCCACGTCGCCCGCACCGCCGACGCGGACCGCAGGCAGGCCGCCGCCGCCCTCCAGCGCGCCCTCGACCGCCGTGACAACGGCGGCCAGACGGGCCACTGAGGGGCTGCCGAGCCCTCCGCGCCGCCCCGAGCACACCGGCGCCTGACCACGACGTGTCCGCATCGCGGACACGTCGTGTCATTCCCTGGGACGAAGAGTTAAGGTGCCGACATGTCTCGCAGCCTCGATCTCGCAGTGATCCCCGGTGACGGCATCGGTCAGGAAGTCGTGGCCGAGGGCCTGAAGGTGCTCTCCGCCGTCCTCCCGCAGGACGTCAAGCTGGAGACCCGGGAGTACGACTTCGGCGCCCGGCGCTACCACGCCACCGGCGAGACCCTGACCGACGCCGACCTCGACGCCCTCAAGCGGCACGACGCGATCCTGCTCGGCGCGATCGGCGACCCGTCGGTGCCCTCCGGCGTGCTGGAGCGCGGCTTCCTGCTCAAGCTCCGCTTCGCCTTCGACCACCACGTGAACCTGCGCCCGAGCAAGCTGCTGCCCGGCGTCGCCACCCCGCTGGCAGGCGATCCGCGGATCGACTTCGTCGTCGTCCGCGAGGGCACCGAGGGCCCCTACACCGGCAACGGCGGCGTGATCCGCCAGGGCACCGAGCACGAGGTGGCCACCGAGGTCTCGGTGAACACGGCGTTCGGCGTCGAGCGCGTGGTCCGCGACGCCTTCGCCCGCGCCCAGGCCCGCCCGCGCAAGAAGCTCACGCTGGTGCACAAGAACAACGTGCTGACCTTCGCCGGTCACCTGTGGACGAGCGTCTTCCACAGGGTGGCCGAGGAGCACCCGGAGGTCGCCACCGAGTACGTGCACGTCGACGCGGCCACCATCTACCTGGTCACGCAGCCCGAGCGGTTCGACGTCATCGTCACCGACAACCTCTTCGGCGACATCCTCACCGACCTCGCCGCGGCCGTCTCCGGCGGCATCGGCCTCGCGGCCTCCGGCAACATCGACCCCAGCGGCGCCTTCCCGTCCATGTTCGAGCCGGTGCACGGCTCGGCCCCGGACATCGCCGGCCAGGGCACGGCGGACCCCACCGCCACGGTCCTCTCCACCGCCCTGCTGCTGCGCCACCTCGGCTACGACGCCGAGGCGGCCCGGATCGAGGACGCCGTCGGCGCCGACCTTGCGGAGCGCGGCGCGCTGCCCGCGCGCGGCACCGCCGAGATCGGCGACGCGCTCCGCGTACGCGTAGCCGGCTGACCCCCCGAGCACGGCGTGCAGGGGGGGAGCCCCCGGCGCCGCTCGGAGAACCTCCGAAGCCGTCGGGCGGCATCCGCGCCCGGCGGCTTCCCCCTGCCCGCCGCCGGGCGCCACCATCGACCCGGGGACGCACTCACCCCGTATCCTTCCGCCGGGGTCCGCGCGCGATAATCGAACGCGGAGCCGCGAAATGAGGGAACGCCCGGACGTCCTGGCACAGGCCGCCGGCCGTGCGGGCGTGTGCGCGGCCCCTCACTACGACCCGGTGAAGGACACTCACTCATGACGACGCCCACGATCGAGCTCAAGCCCTCGGCCCACCCGCTCTCCGCCGCCGAGCGCGAGGCGATCCTCGCCCGCCCCGGTTTCGGCCGCTACTTCACCGACCACATGGTGACGATCAGGTGGACCGAGGGCCGGGGCTGGCACGACGGCCAGCTCGTCCCGTACGCGCCGATCTCCCTCGACCCGGCCACCCACGTCCTGCACTACGCCCAGGAGATCTTCGAGGGCCTGAAGGCGTACCGCCGCCCCGACGGCTCGGTCGCCACGTTCCGTCCCGAGAAGAACGCCCGGCGCTTCCAGACCTCCGCGCACCGGCTGGGCATGCCCGAGCTGCCCGTCGAGACCTTCATCGAGGCCTGCGACGCGCTGGTCCGGCAGGACATCGCGTGGGTGCCCGCGCACGGCGGCGAGGAGTCCCTCTACCTGCGCCCGTTCATGATCTCCACCGAGGTCGGCCTGGGCGTCAAGCCCTCCAACGAGTACCTGTTCCTCGTGATCGCCTCCCCGGCCGGCGCGTACTTCCCGGGCGGCGTCAAGCCGGTCTCGATCTGGGCCTCGGAGGACCGGGTCCGCGCCGTCCCCGGCGGCATGGGCGACGCCAAGACCGGCGGCAACTACGCGGCCTCCCTGCTCGCCCAGGCCGAGGCCGCCGCCAAGGGCTGCGACCAGGTCTGCTACCTCGACGCCGTGGAGCACAAGTGGGTCGAGGAGCTGGGCGGGATGAACCTGTACTTCGTCTACGGCGACAGGATCGTCACCCCGGCGCTCAGCGGCTCGATCCTGGAGGGCGTCACCCGCGACTCGCTGCTGACCGTCGCCCGTGACCTCGGCTACGCCTCCGAGGAGGCCCGGATCTCCCTCGACCAGTGGCAGCGGGACTCCGAGAACGGCACGCTGACCGAGGTCTTCGCCTGCGGCACGGCCGCGGTGATCACCCCGGTCGGCGCCGTCAAGCGGGCGGGCGCCCAGTGGCAGCAGTCGGGCGGGGAGTCCGGCGAGGTCACCATGAAGCTGCGCGAGGCCCTGCTGGACATCCAGCGCGGCGCCGCCGAGGACAAGCACGGCTGGATGCACGAGCTGGGCTGACCCGCGCGCCCGGCGCCCGCGCGGGGCGGGGACGGCGCCGACTGACGGAGGACGGCTCCGGCGCCCGCGCGGGCCGGGGACGGCGCCCTGACCGGCGCACCGCCCCCACCGGGTCGGGCGCCGCCGGGCCACCGCCCCCACCGGGGCGCCGCTCGCGTCGGGCGTCAGGCGCCGCGCCGCGCCGGACCGGCGCGGCGTCCTACCAGGCGACCGGCAGGCTCAGCGGGAACCGCCGGATCGTCTCGTCGTCCCAGCGCACCTCCTCCGCCGGAACCGCGAGCTTGAGGCTCGGGAAGCGCTCCAGGAGCCGCCCGACGGCGATCTCCAGCTCCGCCATGGCCAGCGGCACCGCGATGCACCGGTGGCCGCCCCAGCCGAACGTCATGTGCGGGCGGTTCGGGCGGGAGAAGTCGATGGTGTGCGGGTCCGGGTAGCGGTTCGGGTCCCGGTTGGCCGTCAGGTACGACACGTGCACGTAGTCGCCCTTGCGGATCTTCACGCCGTCCAGCTCCACGTCCTCCAGGGCGACCCGGGGGATGCCGACGCCCTTGCGGAACGGGATGTAGCGGAGCATCTCGTGCAGGACGTCCGTCAGCCTCTCGGGGTGCTTCCTGGCGTAGTCCATGAGCTGCGGACGCGTCAGCAGCAGGTAGGCGATGTCGCTGATCTGGCAGGTCGCCGTGTCCTGGCCGCTGAGCGTCAGCGTCAGCGTCATGACCGCCAGCTCGCGGTCGTCGAGCTGCTCCTCGCCGTCCCGCGCCGCCGCCATCATGCTGATGAGGTCCTCGCCCGGGTCGACGCGGCGCTTCGCCACCAGCCCGGCGAAGTAGTCCGTCAGCTCGGTCTTCGCCTGCGCGGCGGCCTCCTTGCCGCCCGGACCGAGGATGAGCAGGCGCTGCACGGACTCCTGCATCCGGGGCCATTCGGCCCGCTCGATGCCGAGCAGGTCCAGGATGGTGTGCCGGGGCAGCGTCTCCGACAGGTGCGCGACGAGGTCCGCCGGGGGGCCCTGCTTCTCCATGTCGTCCAGCACCCGGTCGGCGAGCGCGACGATGCGGTGCCGCAGGCCGTCCACCTGGGGCTGCGTGAACGCCTGCGAGGCCAGCTTGCGCACGCGGGTGCTGACCGGCGGGTCCATCACGTTGACCGACTCGGGCGAGACGATGGGCTCCGGCGTCATCCGCGGGTAGTCCTCGCCGATGATGCCCGCCCGGCTGAACCGCTGGTCGGTGACGACCTGCTTGACGCCGTCGAAGCTGGTGACCAGCCAGGCGTCGGCGTCGCCGTACTCGAGGCGGATGCGGGTGGGGGTCGAGTCGCCCATCTGGTGGGTGAGGGACGGGTCGAACTCCAGGGCGGTGCTGAAGTCGAACGGGCAGTGGGTCGTCTCATGGCTTGCGGACATCGGCTGACTCCTACGGGCATGGGTACGACGTCGGGGGTGTCCACCGCCCGCCCCGGGCGCCGGCGGGCGTGCGGGCGCCGCCCGGGGCGGGCGGCGCGGCGGTGGACGCGGTCGCACCGCAGGCGGGGCCTGGGTGCGCCGGTCGGGCAGACAGGCGTCTCCTCCAGCGATCCAAACACGGGAGCGGCCGCGCACCGCTGCTCAGCGGCCTTTCATGCGGCCAAGGGAGTGACCCGGGCCGCCGGACGCGGCGTTCGCGCGGCCGCCGCGACCCGCACGGGACCCGGTGGCCGCAGGCGTGGAACCGCTCGGTGGGCGCCGGCGACGGCGCCCGGCGCCGGGGCCCCGGTCGGGCGCGCGCGGGACCGCGGGCGAGTCGCGGAGGAGGCGCGGAGGAGTCCGAGGTCACGCCCGCATCCTGAGACGGCGGTGAGGGGGCGGGCGGGACTGTGCCAGACTTCCCGCGTGCTCTCGTTCGCCGTGATTATGGGCAGCAGGCGCGCCGGTCCGCAGTGACCGTCCCGTACGACCCGGTACGGGCGGCCGCCGTCGTCTCGACCCGCGCGCAGACCTCTCGCACCCGCGAGGGGTCTTTCGCTTTCCCGGCCCACCCGCAGCCGGAGGCGAGGGCGCGCGGGACCATGGAGAGACGGTGGAACCGGTCATCGACGACAAGACCGAGATCCCCCACAGGAGTCTTCAGACATGTCCGAAACCAGCCGGCTGGACGACGCGTTCCACGTCTTCGACACCACCCTGCGCGACGGCGCCCAGCGGGAGGGCGTCAACCTGACCGTCGCCGACAAGCTGGCCATCGCCCGGCACCTGGACGACTTCGGGGTGGGCTTCGTCGAGGGCGGCTGGCCCGGCGCGAACCCGCGGGACACCGAGTTCTTCGCCCGCGCCCGCGAGGAGATCGACTTCCGGCACGCCCGGCTGGTCGCCTTCGGCGCCACCCGGCGGCCCGGCGCGAGGGCCGCGGACGACCTCCAGGTCAAGGCCCTGCTGGACTCCGGCGCCGAGGTGATCACCCTGGTGGCCAAGGCGCACGACCGGCATGTGGAGCTGGCGCTGCGCACCACGCTGGAGGAGAACCTGGAGATGGTCCGGGACACCGTCTCCCACCTGCGCTCCCAGGGGCGCCGCGTGTTCGTCGACTGCGAGCACTTCTTCGACGGCTACCGGGCCGATCCCGGGTACGCCAAGGCGGTCGTCCGCGCCGCCGCCGAGGCGGGCGCGGACGTCGTGGTCCTGTGCGACACCAACGGCGGCATGCTGCCCGCCCAGGTCCAGGCGGTCGTCGCCACCGTGCTGGCCGACACCGGCGCCCGGCTCGGCATCCACGCCCAGGACGACAGCGGCTGCGCGGTCGCCAACACCCTGGCCGCCGTGGACGCCGGCGCCACCCACGTGCAGTGCACGGCCAACGGGTACGGCGAGCGGGTCGGCAACGCCGACCTCTTCCCGGTCGTCGCCGCGCTGGAGCTGAAGTACGGCAGGCGGGTGCTGCCCGAGGGGCGGCTGCGCGAGACCACCCGCGTCTCACACGCCATCGCCGAGGTCGTCAACCTCACCCCGTCCACCCACCAGCCCTACGTCGGCGTGTCCGCCTTCGCCCACAAGGCCGGACTGCACGCCTCCGCGATCAAGGTCGATCCTGACCTGTACCAGCACATCGACCCCGAGCAGGTCGGCAACACCATGCGCATGCTGGTGTCCGACATGGCGGGCCGGGCATCGATCGAGCTGAAGGGCAAGGAGCTGGGCATCGACCTCGGCGGCGACCGCGAGCTGGTCGGCCGGGTCGTGGACCGCGTCAAGGAACGCGAGCTGAAGGGGTACGCCTACGAGGCCGCCGACGCCAGCTTCGAGCTGCTGCTGCGCGCCGAGGCCGAGGGCAGGGCGCTGAAGTACTTCGACGTCGAGTCCTGGCGGGCCATCGCCGAGGACCGCCCCGACGGCACCCACGCCAACGAGGCCACGGTCAAGCTGTGGGCCAAGAGCGAGCGCATCGTCGCCACCGCCGAGGGGAACGGCCCGGTCAACGCCCTGGACCGGGCCCTGCGCGTCGCCCTGGAGAAGATCTACCCCGAGTTGGCCGCCCTGGAGCTGGTCGACTACAAGGTCCGCATCCTGGAGGGCAGGCACGGCACCTCCTCCACCACCCGCGTGCTGATCTCCACCTCGGACGGCCGGGGCGAGTGGTCCACGGTCGGCGTCGCGGAGAACGTGATCGCCGCCTCCTGGCAGGCCCTGGAGGACGCCTACACCTACGGCCTGCTGCGGGCGGGCGTCCAGCCGGCCGGATAGCGCCCCCCGGCCGGCGCCGCCCCGCTGCCCGCCCCGGTCAGGGCGCCCGCCAGATGTTGTCGAAGGCCGCCTCCTCGATGCTCCGCCGCTGCCGCACCGCCTCCAGCTCCGTCACCGCCTCGTGCACGGCGGCCAGCACGGTCGCCAAGGCGTCGTCCTGGGGGACGGCGCCCTCGTCGGCGGGCCCGTCTTCCCCGGCGCCGATGCCCGCGGCGGCGGCCAGCCCGGCGAGGACCGGCTCTTGGGCCGTCCAGCGAGCCGCCGCCGTGCCGTGCTCCGCGTCCGCGGCCGCGCCCCGGGCCCGCAGATCCGAGGCGTAGGCGGCGGCCAGGCCGTCGCCCCGCCGCCACAGCCAGTCCTGCACGCTCTCGTAGGGCCGGTCCCGGACCAGCGCGGCGGCCGCCTCGTCCAGCAGCCGGTCCCCGGCGTCCGCGGGCGGCCCCGGCACGACCCGGTCGTCGTCCAGCGACAGCAGGCCGCCGGTCAGCAGGTCGGACAGTTCGGCGCCCGCGAGGGCGAGCGACAGGTCGCCCTGCTGCACGGGCAGGCTGGACGGCACGTCCAGGCTGAGGATCAGCAGGTCTCGGGGTGTGGTCATGCCGGACTCCTGGTCGGGGCCCCGGGAGCGGCTGGCGCGTCGGGGCGGGCGAACTGGTCCTCCCGAACCGGCGGGCGGCCGCCGCCCCGGGAGGGCTCCCGGTCGGGCGGCGCCGGTCGGGAAGGGTGGTCACGCGTGAGGATACGTCACTTGAGCTGCCATTTCTGGTTGGCCGCCCCGTGCACGACCAGATCTGCGCTCGTGCGCCCTATGACGGCGCCCGTGCCGCGTCAAGGTCGCCCGTTCGCGACCCGAAGGGTCAACTGGCCTCCCAGGTTCGGGACTTGATTCCAAGGTGACCGAAGTGCGACGTCTTGACGGGAGAGGCGCGCACTTGTTGACTCACGCCCTGACTTAAGCCTTGAGACGAGAACGACCGGTTCGAGAGTCGAGGGAAGGTCCATGCGAAGAACCGCCCTGCTCGCCACCGCAACGCTGCTCACCGCCCTGCTCCCGCTCGGCGCCGCCGCCGCGGCGTCCGGCGCCGACGACCCCGCCCCCGTGCCCGTCGACCGCTTCGAGGGTGAGGTGCCCTTCGCGAACCAGCCCGCCGAGGGCATCTTCACCTGGGGCGGCGACAGCGACGACCCGCCCGCCCTCCAGCTCGCCGCCCGCGCCGACGCCCCCGAGGGCGCCAAGGTCCTCTCCGGGACCTACGACATCAGCGGCTACGGCGGATTCACCCACGACTTCGCCGCGGACCGGCCCGCCCACGACTGGTCCGCCCACAAGGGCCTCCGCCTCTGGTGGGACGGCCAGGGCAACGGCCGGAAGATCGCCCTGGAGATCAAGGACGGCGGGGCGAACGGCGAGGCGTCCGAGCTGTGGACGACCTCCTTCACCGACGACTTCACCGGCTGGAAGCAGGTCGAGCTGCCCTTCGCCGACTTCGTCTACCGCACCGACTACCAGCCCGTCGGCGGCATCGACCACGTCCTGGGCCTCACCCAGATGTGGGGGTACGCCCTCACCCTGCCCACCGGCGCCAAGGGCTCCTTCGCCATGGACGACGTGGAGCTGTACGGCCGCGCCGACCAGTCGCTGCGCGCCTCCGTCGGCACCGACGCGGCGGTGTACCCGGTCGATGAGGGCGGCGCCGCGCACGTGAGGATCTCCGTGGCGACCACCGGCTCCGCGCCGCTGGCGGAGCCGGTCACCGTCCGCTACGAGACCGCCGGCGGCACCGCCACCGCCGGGAAGGACTACGTCCCCGTCTCCGGCGCCGTCACCTTCCCCGCGGGGACCGTCTCCGGCGCCTCCCGTACGGTCGCCGTGCGCACGCTCCGGGACCGGGCGGCGGAACCGGCCGAGACGATCCCGCTGAAGCTCACCGTCACCGGCGCCAAGGCCCCCGCCGACACCCCGCAGGTCGTCGTGAACGCGCACGGGCTGCCGTACCTGGACAGCCGGCTGCCGGTGCGCGAGCGGGTCGCGGACCTGGTCTCCCGGATGACGCTGGAGGAGAAGGCCGGGCAGATGACCCAGGCCGACCGCGGCGCGATGTCGGCGCCGGGCGACATCGCCGGCTACGGCCTCGGCTCGCTGCTCTCCGGCGGCGGCTCCACCCCGACGCCCAACACCCCCGCCGCGTGGGCGCAGATGATCGACTCCTTCCAGGCGCGCACCCGGGCCACCCGCTTCCAGATCCCGCTGATCTACGGCGTGGACGCGGTGCACGGCCACAACAACCTGATCGGCGCCACGATCATGCCGCACAACATCGGCATGGGCGCCACCCGCGACCCGCGCCTGGCCGAGCAGGCGGCGGCGGTGACGGCGAACGAGGTGCGCGCCACCGGCGTGCACTGGGACTTCGCGCCCTGCATCTGCGTCACCCGCGACGAACGCTGGGGCCGCACCTACGAGTCCTTCGGCGAGGACCCCGCCCTGGTGGAGTCCATGGAGACCGTCGTCCAGGGCCTCCAGGGCCGGGCCGACGGCAGCGACCTCAGCCGTGACGACAAGGTGCTCGCCACCGCCAAGCACTTCGTCGGCGACGGCGGCACCGTCTACGGCACCTCCACGACCGGCAGTTACACCATCGACCAGGGCGTCGCCAAGGTCACCCGGCAGGAGCTGGAGAAGATCCACCTGGCGCCGTTCACCGAGGCCGTGCGGCGCGGCATCGGCTCGGTCATCCCGTCTTACTCCTCGCTCGACATCGAGGGCGACGGCAAGGGCGCGGTGCGCATGCACGCCCGCGGCGACATGATCAACGGCGTGCTCAAGGACCGGATGGGCTTCAAGGGCTTCGTCGTCAGCGACTGGAACGCCATCGACGAACTGCCCGGCGACTACGCCGACCACGTGCGCACCTCGGTCAACGCGGGCATCGACATGATGATGGCGCCGTACTCCTACAAGGAGTTCAGCTCGACGCTGGCCGCCGAGGTCAGGGCGGGCCGGATCAGCGAGCGGCGGATCGACGACGCCGTCTCGCGCATCCTCACCGAGAAGTTCGCCCTCGGCCTGTTCGAGCACCCCTACGCCGACACGACGAACGCCCCCGCGATCGGCTCCGCCGCCCACCGGGCCGTGGCCCGCCAGGCGGCCGCCGAGTCGCAGGTGCTGCTGAAGAACAGCGGGGGAGTGCTCCCGCTGAAGACCGGCCAGAAGGTGTACGTCGCCGGGTCGAACGCCGACGACCTCGGCAACCAGACCGGCGGCTGGACCATCACCTGGCAGGGCGCCTCCGGCACGCACACCCAGGGCACGACCGTCCTCCAGGGCATGAAGAACGCCGGCGGAAACGTCACCTACTCCGAGGACGCCTCCGCCCCGACGAACGGCTACGACGTCGGCGTGGTCGTCGTCGGCGAGACGCCGTACGCCGAGGGCATCGGCGACGTGGGCAACGGCAACGACATGGCGCTGACGCCCGCCGACCAGGCCGCGGTGGACAAGGTGTGCGCGGCCATGAAGTGCGTGGTGCTCGTCGTCTCCGGACGCCCGCAGCTCATCGGGGACCGGCTGGGGGAGATCGACTCCCTGGTCGCCTCCTGGCTGCCGGGCACCGAGGGCGACGGCGTGGCCGACGTGCTCTACGGCAAGCGGCCCTTCACCGGGCAGCTCCCGGAGACCTGGCCGAAGTCCGAGGCCCAGCTCCCGATCAACGTGGGCGACGCGTCCTACGACCCGCAGTTCCCCTACGGGTGGGGCCTGACCACGCTCACCCGGATTCCGACCGGCGGCATGGCCATGATGAAGGTGCTGGGCGTGGAGGCCAGGGCGGCGGAGCGCAGGCACGCCGCGAAGGCCGGCCGCGCGCTGGTCGGCCAGGCCCGGCTGATGGTCCAGGAGAAGGCGGCCGGGCGCGGGATGACCGCGGCGGTGGCGAAGCCCTTCGCCGACGCCGACCACCTGCTCCTGTCCGGCCGCTACGGAGAGGCGGTGGCCCGGCTCACGGCCGCCTACCGAGCGGCCTGACCGGCACGGCGAGCTGGGGGGTGCGTCCCGCGGGAGACCGCGGGACGCACCCCCGCTCGTTCCGTCGCTCAGGCGGGTGACCGGTTTTCCGGCTTTCGGGTAGCTTCGAACCATGAAGGCCGTCGTCCTGTCCCGAGCCGCGCTCCAGTTCCTGATCGCGCTCGCAGCAGCCGCCGCGGCGGTGCTGTGCACCGGCGTGCCCAGCGCCGACGCGGCGACCAGCGTGTCGGCCGTCGCCCAGGCCCTGCGCCAGAGCCCCGTCTACGTCGACCCGGCCGCCTCCGGCCAGCTCTCCGCCGCGGACGCCGCCGCGCTGGCCAAGCGGATCAAGGAAGCGGACAAGCCGCTCTTCGTCGCCGTCCTCCCGGCCGGCTACCCGACCCGGAACCTGTTCACCGACCTGCGCACCGCCACCGGCGTCACCGGCGCCTACGCCGTGCGCCTCGGCGACCGCTTCGACGCGCGCGCCGACTCCGCCGTCCTCTCGCGCACCGCCGTGCGCAACCTCGTCACCAGCGTCCAGGGCGAGAACGCCAAGACACAGCTCCATGACTTCACCGACCGGGCGCTGCCCACCCTGCGCGGCACCGCGCCCGCGTCCTGGGGCGGCGCCGGGCGCGACGGCGGGGTGCCGGGCACGGCGCTGATCACCCTGGGCGCGGTCCTGGTGCTGGGCGGCGCGGGCGCCTACGCCCTGGTGCACCGAGGCCGCAAGCGCAAGGAGGCCGAGCAGCGTGCCGCCCTGGACCGGCTGCGCACCGTCGTCGACGAGGACATCACCGCCTTCGGCGAGGAACTGGACCGCCTCGACTTCCACCCGGCCGAGCCGGGCGCGGACGACGCCATGCGCGCCGACTACGAGCGCGCCCTGGACGCCTACGAGCAGGCGAAGCAGTCCATGGCGCGGGCGGGGCGCCCGGAGGACGTGCGCGCGGTCACCCAGAGGCTGGAGGACGGCCGCTTCTCCCTCGCCCAGCTCGCCGCCCGCCGCGAGCGCCGCCCGCTGCCCGAACGCCGGCCGCCCTGCTTCTTCGACCCGCGCCACGGCCCGTCCGTCGCCGACGCCGACTGGGCGCCGCCGGGCGGGGCGCCCCGCCAGGTCCCCGTGTGCGCCGCCGACGCGACCCGGCTGGCCGACGGCCGGGACCCGGCGGTCCGCGAGGTCGACACCGACTACGGCCGCCGCCCCTACTGGGACGCGGGCCCCGCCTACGGGCCCTGGGCGGGCGGCTACTTCGGCGGCGGCGTGCTCCCCGGCCTGCTCGTCGGCACCCTCCTCGGCCAGATGATGGCCGCGCCCGCCTACGCTGCCGACTACGGCGCCGGATACGGCGACTTCGGCGGCCAGGACGGCGGCTTCGGAGGGTACGACGGCGGCGACGTCTCGGGCGCCGACTTCGACCCCGGCGACTTCGGCGGCTTCGGGGACGGCGGCTTCGGCGGAGGCGGCTTCGGCGGCGGGTCCGGCGGGGACTTCGGCGGGTCCTGACCGGCCGGGCGGACGGTCGGCGCGGTCTACGCGTCCCGCGTGAGGCCGACGAAGGCGGCCCAGGAGGCGGGGGAGACGGTGAGCACCGGACCGACGGGGGCGGCCTTGGAGTCACGGACGTGGACGGCGGCCGGGTGGGCGGCGACCTCGACGCAGTTGCCGCCCTCGCTGCCGCTGTAGCTGGATTTGTGCCAGTCGTAGGCGACCTCGACGCAGTCGCCGCCCTCGCTGCCGCTGTAGCTCGACTTGCGCCACTCGAAGGAGACTTCCAGGCAGTTGCCGCCCTCGTTGCTGCTGTAGCTGGACTTGAACCATGCGGTCTTCATGACTCTCCTAGCAGTCCGTGCAAGAGGCGCGCACTCTCGTCGGGCGAGAGGGCCTGTGACCGCAGCATTGCATATTTGTGGTGGTAGTCGCAGACTTCGTCGGGATCATCGACGAGGAAACTGGCGCGCTGTACTTCCAGGTAGACCAACCGCTCGTGCTCCGGCGTTTCCAGCAGGGTCATGGGTCCTGCGAGCCCGGCGTGCGGCATGCGGTTCATCGGCATGATCTGCATGCTCATATGGACCGGCTCTGTGTACTCCAGAATCCGCCGGACTTGGTCGAGCATCACCCCCTGGTCACCAACCTGCCGCTGCAGGATGCTCTCCTCTAAGACGAAGTGCCCCACAGGCGGATGATCGCGTTGCCAGATCAATTGCCGCTCTGTGCGGGCGTTGACCCACTGCTCGGCCGTCTCACTGCCGAGGGAGGGATAGCGGGAGTCGAAGGCGGCCCGGCAGTATTCCCTCGTCTGAAGAAGGCCCGGGACCATCTGGGTCTCGTAGCTGAAGATGCTCACCGCCTCCTGCTCGTGATCGACCAGCCCCTGGGCGAACTGCACGATCCGGTCCCGTACCGGCAGGCGGGCGACGAGGACGGCCAAGGCGCCGCCGGTGTCCAGCAGTTCGTCGAACTGCTCGGCCCGGTCCGGCTGGAGGGCGAGGCGGCCCTGCTCGATGGACCCGATGGTGTCGACGTGGACGTTGGCCGCCTCCGCCAACTGCTCCTGGGTCATTCCGGCGCGCCTGCGGTAGTGGGCGACCAGCGATCCCACGGCCTGCCAGGTCCCGATCTTCTTGGTCTTCTTCCCCGAGTGCATGGCCGAACCCTTCCCCCGAGCGCGCGCGAAGTGGCCGGAGCGGAGTCGTAGTAATCAGGACTACGACCTGACTCCTTGGTTCAGGATAGTGACGCAGGGTGACACTCGTCTCATGAACCTGGAAGTCCGACAGTCCCCGACGTGCGAGGCGTTCTTCCCGAGGGACCGCAGATCCGTGCGGCTCGCACGGGAGTTCGCGCGCGACGTGCTGGCCGACTGGGAGACGGGCGCGCGGGACGACGACGTGCTGCTGTGCGTGAGCGAGCTGGCCACCAACGCGGTGCTGCACGGCGCGCCGCCCGGCCGCGGTTTCGCCCTGCGCCTCACCCAGCACGAGGGCGCCGTGCTGCGCGTGGAGGTGCGCGACAGCGGCGGCGGCGACGTCCGGACGCCGGAGTCGTCGGCACAGGCGTCGGCGGAGTCGGAGCACGGCAGGGGGTTGCTGCTGGTCGCCGCGCTCGCCCAGAAGTGGGGCGTGCAGCCGAGGACTCCGGGGAAGGCCGTGTGGTGCGAGTTCGGCGGCCCCGCGTGAGCGTTCACGCGGGGCCGCCGACAGTTCTGCCGGTGCTGGGGCGGGTCAGGCGTTCCTGATCGCCGAGACGTCGAAGGTCAGCTTGATCTTGTCGGAGACCAGGAAGCCGCCCGTCTCCAGCGCCGCGTTCCAGGTCAGGCCCCACTCGGAGCGCAGGATCTCGGCCTTGCCCTCGAAGCCGACGCGCTCGTTGCCGAACGGGTCCTTGGCGGCGCCGTTGAACTCCAGGTCGATGGCGAGCGGCTTGGTGACGCCGAGGAGGGTCAGGTCGCCGGTGACCCGGTAGTCGTCGCCGCCCAGGGACTCCGCCTTGGTCGAGCGGAAGGTCATCTCCGGGAACTTGTCGGTGGCGAAGAAGTCCGCAGACTTCAGGTGGCCGTCGCGGTCGGCGTTGCCCGTGTCGATGCTGTCCATCCGCGCGTCGAGGGAAGCGGTCGAGCGGGAGGGGTCCGTGCCGTCCAGGTGCAGCGTGCCGTTGAAGTCGGTGAAGGCGCCCTTGACGTTGGTGACCATGGCGTGGCGGGCCGTGAAGCCGATGGTGCTGTGCGCCGGGTCGATCGTGTAGTCGCCGGACAGCGCGGCGGCGTCGGGGCGCTCGGCGGCGGCGGGGGCCGGGGCGGCGGACTGGGGGGCGTCGGAGGTGTCGTTCTTGCGGCCGAAGATGCCCATGGCGTGCTCCTTGGAGGGACGGCGCGGCTTCCGGGGAGAGGCCGGCGGGATACGGGACAGTAAGTTGAAGGTTCAACGACTTACGGGATCGACCGTAGCGCGGTTTCCTTGATTTTTCAACAGTTTCGCCGGCGTCTGTGACGACGGGCCGGGTCCCGCGGGGCGCCGCTCCGCGCAGAGCGCAGATCCGCGCAGGGCCGCGCCGCCGGACGCGGCGGCGCCGTTTCGCGCTGCACGCCCTCTGGTCACCGTCCACGGCGTCGGGCACCATCTCCGTGCACCACCTGCACAGCCGCCCCATGCAGCACGGCCGACCGCAGGAAGGGTTCCCCCATGAAGATCCGCTCCGCCGTGACCGCCCTCGCGCTCGTCGTCGCCCCCGGCCTCGCCGTCGTGGGCACCGCCACGGACGCCTTCGCCGTCACCAAGATCAGCAACGCCACCGCTCAGTCGATGTTCCGTCAGGTGGGCATCACCTGGTCCTCCTCCGGAAACTGTTCCGACCGGAACAACTCCACCTGTACCTCCTTCGACCAGCTCAACCTGTCCACCGCGCAGGGCGCCCAGACGCTGAAGAAGGCGAGCGGCTGCGCGCTCAACATCACCGGCGGCACGGAGACCGGGCACGCCTCCGGAACGTACTCCCACTGGAACGGATACAAACTCGACTACGGCAAGAACACCTGCATCACCAACTACATCCACAACACGTTCTCCTACATCGGCCTGCGCGGCGACGGCGCGCCCCAGTACAAGTCCGGCTCCGGCAACATCTACGCGGACGAGGGCAGCCACTGGGACGTCCTCTACTACAACTGCGGCGGCTGCTGAGACGCGGCGCCCCACGGCCCGGCGCCCCACGGCCCGGCGCCCCACCGGCGGTATGGTGGGCGCCGGGCCTCGCCGCGCCCCCGTCCGGCCCCGCGCGTCACCCGTCGGATGGCATGCGCGGCATCGGATTCCAGGGCCGTTCGGCCGTATCGGTTTGTAGGACCCTTACAACACCGGGCCCCTCTGGGCAGTCGGAAGGGCTGCATGTCCCCGTAGTTCTGTTCAGGGGCACCAGGAAAATGGGCGGGAGACTGTACGGAGTCGACGGCTCGCTTCGCCGGATGTTCTTCGTAAGGTCGCTACATGACCGTTTTGGAAGAGACGACGGGTGAGTCGACCGGCGAGCCGACGGACGCGCGCGGGCGGGTCGCCGAGCTGCACACGATCCGAGCCCAGGCGGTGGCGGGACCCAGCGAGAAGGCGACCGCGGCGCAGCACGCCAAGGGCAAGCTGACCGCACGGGAGCGCATCGAGCTGCTGCTGGACGCGGGTTCCTTCCAGGAGGTCGAGCAGTTGCGCCGGCACCGGGCCACCGGATTCGGCCTGGAGGCGAAGAAGCCGTACACCGACGGTGTGATCACCGGCTGGGGCACGGTGGAGGGCCGGACGGTCTTCGTCTACGCCCATGACTTCCGGATCTTCGGCGGCGCGCTGGGCGAGGCCCACGCCACGAAGATCCACAAGATCATGGACATGGCCATCGCGTCCGGCGCCCCGCTGGTCTCGCTCAACGACGGCGCGGGCGCCCGCATCCAGGAGGGCGTCTCCGCCCTCGCCGGGTACGGCGGCATCTTCCAGCGCAACACCAAGGCGTCCGGCGTCATCCCGCAGATCAGCGTGATGCTCGGCCCGTGCGCGGGCGGCGCGGCCTACAGCCCGGCGCTGACCGACTTCGTCTTCATGGTCCGCGAGACCTCGCAGATGTTCATCACCGGCCCGGACGTGGTCAAGGCCGTCACCGGCGAGGAGATCACCCAGAACGGGCTCGGCGGCGCCGACGTGCACGCCGAGACCTCCGGCGTGTGCCACTTCGCCTACGACGACGAGGAGACCTGCATCGCCGAGGTCCGTTACCTCCTCTCCCTGCTGCCGCAGAACAACCGGGAGAACCCGCCGCGCACGCAGTGCTCCGACCCCGCCGACCGCCGCTCCGAGGCGCTGCTCGACCTCGTCCCGGCCGACGGCAACCGGCCCTACGACATGACCAAGGTCATCGAGGAGATCGTCGACGACGGCGAGTACCTGGAGGTCCACGAGCGCTGGGCGCGCAACATCATCTGCGCGCTGGCCCGGATGGACGGCGAGGTCGTCGGCATCATCGCCAACCAGCCCCAGGTGCTGGCTGGCGTCCTGGACATCGAGGCGAGCGAGAAGGCCGCGCGCTTCGTCCAGATGTGCGACGCGTTCAACATCCCGATCGTCACCTTCCTGGACGTCCCCGGCTTCCTGCCCGGCGTCGACCAGGAGCACGGCGGGATCATCCGGCACGGCGCGAAGCTGCTGTACGCGTACTGCAACGCCACCGTGCCCCGGATCTCGCTGATCCTGCGCAAGGCGTACGGCGGCGCGTACATCGTCATGGACTCCCAGTCCATCGGCGCCGACCTGACCTACGCCTGGCCGACCAACGAGATCGCCGTGATGGGCGCCGAGGGCGCGGCCAACGTCATCTTCCGCCGCCAGATCGCCGAGGCCGACGACCCCGAGGCCATGCGCCAGAAGATGGTCAAGGAGTACCGGGCCGAGCTGATGCACCCGTACTACGCGGCCGAGCGCGGCCTGGTGGACGACGTGATCGACCCCGCCGAGACCCGCGAGGTCCTCGTCCGCTCCCTCGCCATGCTGCACAGCAAGCACGCCGACCTGCCCTCCCGCAAGCACGGCAACCCCCCGCAGTGACGCCTGACCGCCGTAACCCGGCGGACCTGCCGCGGTCATCCCGCGGACCCCTCAGCCAGGGAGACTGACACCATGGACATGCCTGACATCCGCGTCGAGAAGGGCCACGCCGAGCCCGAGGAAGTGGCCGCGCTCACCGCCCTGCTGCTCGCCCGCGCGGCCGCCCGCCCCGCCGACACGGCCCCGGCCCACCGCGGCCGCGCCCGCGCCGGCTGGCGCCGCCTGGAGCGCGAGGGCGGCTTCCGCGCCCCGCACAGTTGGCACTGAGCCGCACGTACTGAGCCGCGGACGTACTGAGCCGCGCGGACACATGCAGAAGCCGCACGGACATGCGGAAGGGGCCCGCCTGGAAACCAGGCGGGCCCCTTCCCGCGTGCGCGTGCGCGTGGCCGGACGCTACCGCAGTCGGGCCATGAGGGCGTGTTCGACCAGGGTGATCAGGGCGGATTTGGCGTCGGCGCGGTGGCGGGCGTCGGTGGTGATGATCGGGGCGTCGGGTCCGATCTGGAGGGCTTCGCGGACTTCGTCGGGGTTGTAGGGCTGGTTGCCGTCGAAGCCGTTGAGGGCGATGACGAAGGGGAGTCCGCTGTTCTCGAAGTAGTCGACGGCGGGGAAGCAGTCGGCGAGGCGGCGGGTGTCGACGAGGACGATGGCGCCGATGGCGCCGCGGACGAGGTCGTCCCACATGAACCAGAAGCGGTCCTGTCCGGGGGTGCCGAACAGGTAGAGGATGAGGTCCTGGTCGAGGGTGATGCGGCCGAAGTCCATGGCCACCGTGGTGGTGGTCTTGTCGCCGGTGTGGGTGAGGTCGTCGATGCCGGCGGACGCGGACGTCATGACGGCCTCGGTGCGCAGCGGGTTGATCTCCGAGACGGCGCCGACGAACGTGGTCTTGCCCACGCCGAAGCCGCCCGCCACCACGATCTTCGCGGAGGTGGTGGAGCGACTCTGAGAAACCGGCCCTCCGCTAGAGCTTGCGAAGTCCACTGAGCACCCTTTCGAGCAGTGTCACGTCTGGCTGGCCGCCGGCGTTCTCGTCGCCGCCGGGCTGATGGATGGCGACCAGGCCCGCCTCCGCCAAGTCGGCGACGAGGATCCTGGCCACGCCGAGAGGAATGGTCAGCAGGGCCGAGATCTCGGCCACCGACTTGATCTCGCGGCACAGGTGGCAGATCCGCTGATGCTCGGGCAACTGGCCCTGCATCTGGTGCGGTTGCGCGGTGGTGTGCACCAGCGCCTCGATGGCGAGCTGGTACCGCGGCCTGGTCCGGCCGCCCGTCATGGCGTACGGGCGGACCAAGGGGTTGTTCGACGCCCCGGCGGGCGTCGGCTCAGGGGTGCGTCGGTGCGGCTGCACCGGCTGGATGCGCGGCGCGGGCGGCTGGTCGTACGGCGAAGGGCCGGGGCCCTGTGGCGCGTACGGCTGCCCGTGGTGCGGCGCGGAGGGGTAGGCGTAGGGGTCCTGCGAACCGTCGCCGCGGCCCTGTGCGGGGCCGTACGACCAGTTGCCCGAAGGCGAACCGCCTGGGGGTGTTGCCACTCTTACTCCTCCTCCGACTGCGCCGGGCTTCCGAACACGAGGAAGCCGCGTCCCGAAACCTTACGGCCCCGGGACACCAAAACGCACCGTCTGTCTGTTAGTTGAGAAGGCTCCCCTGGAGTTCCGCGCGCAGGTCCGGAGTCAGAACCGTGCCGGCGCGGTCCACCAGGAGGGCCATCTCGTACCCAATGAGGCCGATGTCCGCTTCGGGGTGTGCGAGTACCGCGAGCGACGAGCCGTCGGAGATGGACATGAGGAAGAGGAATCCCCGCTCCATCTCCACAACCGTCTGGTTCACGCTGCCGCCCTCGAAGATGCGCGAGGCGCCGGCGGTCAGCGAGGTCAGACCGGAGGCGACGGCGGCGAGCTGGTCGGCCCGGTCGCGGGGAAACCCTTCGGACATCGCCAGAAGGAGTCCGTCGGCGGAGACCACCACGGTGTGGGACACCCCGGGGGTGTTGTCCACGAAGTTGGTGATCAACCAGTTCAGGTTCTGCGCCGCCTGGCTCATCGGACTCACACTAACGCTCCTGGTTGTAGGTGCTGCCGGGACCGAGGCCCTGGCCGTTCTGTTCACTTCCCGCGCTGCGTCCCCGCTGCACGCCGCGGCGCAGGTTGCTCAACCTGCCCCGGACGTCCTCGGGGGCGCGGGAGACCTGGGGGCCGCCCTGCGGAGTCGATTCTGCAGTGCCCTCGACCAGGTTGGCCTTGGGCACCCGCCGCGGCAGACCGGAAGAGGTCACTCCGCCCGCCTTGGGCTTGCGGAGCTGCGCGGCCTGCTGCCACCGCGCGTCGTTGGCCGACTGCCAGGAGCTGTCCCCGCCGCCCGCCGGAGCGGGGGCCTTCTTCTCGCCCCGGTTCGCGGGCTGCGCGCCGTTCGCGCCGCCGGCGGCCGCACCCCGGCGGGGCAGTCCCGCGTCGGTCGTCCGCTGGACGGGGGAGGCCGCCGGTCCCGGACGCTCGAAGCCTACGCGGTCCGCCTCGCTCACGTCAGCGGCCTGCGCCGGCTCCGTGCCAGGAGCGTACTGGCCCGGGTAGCCGCCGCGGTAGGCGTCCTGCTGCTGCGGCCAGTCGTCCTGGAACGACCGCTGCTGACGCCCGGGGAAGGGATCGGCCGCCGCCGCGGAGGCGTGCTCCGGCGGCGCCTGGTCCGGGTAGCCGGACAGCGACGGGTACTGGCCGGTCGTCTGGTAGCCGCCGTCCTGCGCCGCGTCCGGCGCGTAGTACGCCTGCTCGTAGGACGGCTGGCCCTGCTGCGGGGCGTACGCCGTCTGCTGCTGGTCCCCGTACGCGGGCTGCGCCTCGTACCCGGCGCCCTGGCCGGGGAAGGCGGCCTGGTCCGGGTACCCCTGGCCGGGGTCGTAGGCGGGCTGCCGGCCGGTGGACTCGTCGGCGTAGCCGCCCGGCTGCGGCACCTGGGCGCCGTCCTGCTCCCCGTGCGACTGCGCCTCCAGCGCGGCCCGGCGCTCCTCGCGCTTGAGCGAGCGGCCGACCGGGTCCAGCTCCCGGATGTCGTCGGGGACGTCGGCGTACTGCGAGTCGTCGAAGCCGAGTTCGGCGGCCGTGCGCTGCGCCGGGAGCTGGGCGAAGTCGTCGCCGCGGAACTGCTGCTCCGGGATGATCTGCGAGACCGTGAAGTCGTCGCGCTCCAGCGCCTGCTCGCCGCCGCCGCCGTGCGTGATCGCGTCCGGGAGCATGACCAGCGAGGTGGTGCCCGCCTGCTCGCCGGAGGGGCGGAGCTGCACGCGGACGCCGTGCCGGTCGGCGAGGCGGCCGACCACGAACAGGCCCATGCGCTGGGAGATCGCCACGTCCACGGTGGGCGGGTTGGCCAGCTTGTGGTTGATGTCCGCGAAGTCCTCGGCGGTCAGGCCGATGCCCTTGTCGTGGATCTCGATCATGACGCGGCCGTCGGGCAGCCGGGTCGCGGTGACCCGCACCTTGGTCTGCGGCGAGGAGAACGTGGTGGCGTTCTCCAGCAGCTCGGCCAGCAGGTGCACGAGGTCGGTGACCGCGCGGCCGTGGATCTCGGCCTCCGGGACGCCGGACAGCTCGATGCGCTCGTACTGCTCCACCTCGGAGGAGGCGGCGCGCAGCACGTCGACCAGCGGCACCGGCTGGTCCCAGCGGCGGCCGGGCTCCTCGCCCGCGAGGACCAGGAGGTTCTCGCCGTTGCGGCGCATACGCGTGGCCAGGTGGTCCAGCCGGAAGAGGTTCTCCAACTGGTCGGGGTCGGCCTCGTTGTTCTCCAGGTCGGTGATCAGGGTCAACTGGCCCTCGATCAGCGACTGGTTGCGGCGCGACAGGTTGGTGAAGATCGCGTTGATGTTGCCCCGCAGCAGGGCCTGCTCGGCGGCGAGCCGGACCGCCTCGCGGTGCACCTGGTCGAAGGCGCGGGCGACTTCGCCGATCTCGTCGGTGGAGGAGATCGGGATCGGCGCGACCCGGGTGTCGACCCGGCCGGGGTCGGTGCGGGAGAGCTGGTCGACCAGCATCGGCAGGCGCTGCTCGGCGATGCCGAAGGCGGCGTTGCGGAGCTGGCGCATGGACCGGCTCATCTGCCGGGCCACCGCTCCGGCCAGGATGAACGCGGCCAGCAGGGCGACCATGACGGCCGCGCCGGTGATGAACGCGGACTGCCGGGCGTCGCCGGCGATGCCGGCCGCCTCGTCCACCGCGGTGTCGGCCATGTTCGACTCGATCTTGCGGTAGGCGTCGAACTTGAGCGTGTTCACCGCCCACCAGTTCTGCGCCGTGACGCCCTTCTGGGCCAGCGCGGCGCGCTGGTCGGGATCGGTGGACCGCAGCGCGACCACGGCGGCGACCATGTCGGTCGGGTCCGCAGGCGGCGGGACGTAGCCCGGGTCCTTGGCCTTCATCTCGGAGACCATCGCCGCGCCGTCGGCCTTGATCTTCTTCTGCGCCTCGGTGAGCCGGTCCGCGTCCCCCTGGGTGCCGCCGCCGATGTACTCGCCGACGGCGATGCCCTCCAGGTAGGCGTACGAGGAGAGGGCGACGCGCTGGCTGGCCAGGCTGCCCTCGCCCGGACCCGGCTTCACCAGCATGTGCATGCCGACCGAACGGACCAGCGACAGCGCCGACTTGGAGAGGGCGACCGCGTAGACGGTGCGGCCGTAGGAGGTGATGTTGCCGGTGCCCAGACCGAGTTCGTTGGCGAACTCCATCAGCGGGTGACCGATCCTGACGTAGCCCTCCTCGGTCTGCACGCCGGTGAGCTTGGAGCTGTACGCGGCGGCGCGCAGCGTCTGGAGCTGCGGCTCGATCTCGCGGAACAGCTTCAGCCGGCGGACCAGACCCGGCGTCTGCGGCATGCTCTTGGCCGCCTCGTCGAAGCCGGCGGCGGCCTGGTCGGTGGCGTGCCGGACCTGCGCGACGGACTTGTCGTCCTGGCCCTTGCCCTGGAGCAGGGGAGCGGCGGAGGCGTCGCGCTCGACCCAGAGGGCATCGGCATAGGTGAGGGAGGCCCGCACCAGGCGCGCGGTGTGCTCGGCGTCCTGGGCGTTCTGCCAGGTGTCGATCGAGTTCTTCACCTGGAAGCCGCCCATGACCAGGCCGACCAGCACGGGTATGAGCAGGATCGCGTTCAGCCGGGTGGGCACCCGCCAGTTGCGCGGGGACAGTCGCCCTCCGCTCGGCGCGGGGACGTCCGCCGGCTCCGAGCCGGGCACGTGGCTGGGCGCCGCGCCGCGTGGCGGCGGCGGGGTGAAGTTGCCCCGCGCCGACGGCTCGGGACCGTTCTTGCTTCGCCTCACTCGACCAACAACCTCTCGGCGGTCGGCACCTACGTCGTGCCGTGTCTTCTCAGAGCCCGTCCGCCGCGGACGACTCTTTACCGGGGAGTACGTCCTTGACTAGGGGGCAGTTCAGGCATTCCAGCATGGCGGCACACGCTCTACCAAACAGTGCGGACCGCCGAAACGGAGGCATGTAAGCCGCCGATAAAACGGTCATACAGAGCGAGGCGCGCCAAATGGCGGGGTGATCGTGCGCGCTGCGAGATCGGCTGTGCGCGACGCGTGGTCGTTGCCCGCGATTCCTCTGCCGAAACGTTATGAACACCGTGGCCGACCGTGTCGAAGGACACAGCCGGCCCCGATGCCGCTCTGGAACTTCCCTGCGGCCCCCTTGGTCCGGCGGCCGCGGAGAACGGTTCCCGCACTACCGCAGTCGGGCCATGAGGGCGTGTTCGACCAGGGTGATCAGGGCGGATTTGGCGTCGGCGCGGTGGCGGGCGTCGGTGGTGATGATCGGGGCGTCGGGTCCGATCTGGAGGGCTTCGCGGACTTCGTCGGGGTTGTAGGGCTGGTTGCCGTCGAAGCCGTTGAGGGCGATGACGAAGGGGAGTCCGCTGTTCTCGAAGTAGTCGACGGCGGGGAAGCAGTCGGCGAGGCGGCGGGTGTCGACGAGGACGATGGCGCCGATGGCGCCGCGGACGAGGTCGTCCCACATGAACCAGAAGCGGTCCTGTCCGGGGGTGCCGAACAGGTAGAGGATGAGGTCCTGGTCGAGGGTGATGCGGCCGAAGTCCATGGCCACCGTGGTGGTGGTCTTGTCGCCGGTGTGGGTGAGGTCGTCGATGCCGGCGGACGCGGACGTCATGACGGCCTCGGTGCGCAGCGGGTTGATCTCCGAGACGGCGCCGACGAACGTGGTCTTGCCCACGCCGAAGCCGCCCGCCACCACGATCTTCGCGGAGGTGGTCGCCCGGCCCGAGTCAGAGCTTGCGAAGTCCACTGAGCACCCTTTCGAGCAGCGTCACGTCCGGAGCGCCGCCGTTGTTCTCGTCCCCGCCCGGCTGGTGGATGGCCACCAGCCCGGCCTCTGCCAGGTCCGCGACGAGGATCCGGGCCACGCCCAGCGGCATGGCCAGCAGCGCCGACACCTCGGCGACCGACTTCACCTCACGGCACAGACGGCAGATCCGCTGGTGCTCCGGAAGGAGCCCCATCAGCGCCGCCGGGTCGGCCGTGGTGCTGATCAGCGCCTCTATGGCGAGCTGGTAGCGCGGCCGGGTCCGGCCGCCGGTCATCGCGTACGGACGGACCAGCGGCTGATCGCCCTCGTCCCCGTACGGCTCTGCGTACGGATCGTGATGGGCGGTGGGCGGGGTCATGAATCCTCCGGGCGGGACAGCAAGTCGGTCGGGCTGGCCGTCGGACGGGCCGGTGGGGGGATTGTGGCGGCCGGACGGTGATTTCGTGAGGCGGGTGGTGCCAAGACCGTTCAGTGCAGCAGACTGCCTTGTAGTTCAGCGCGCAGGTCGGGCGTGAGCACGGCCCCCGCGCGGTCGACGAGGAGCGCCATCTCGTAGCCCACAAGGCCGATGTCGCACTCGGGGTGGGCCAGGACGGCGAGAGACGACCCGTCCGAGACGGACATGAGGAAGAGGAAGCCGCGCTCCATCTCCACGACCGTCTGCGCCACGCTCCCGCCCTCGAAGATCCGGGACGCCCCCGCGGTCAGCGAGGTGAGCCCGGAGGCGACCGCCGCGAGCTGGTCGGCGCGGTCGCGCGGGAATCCTTCGGACATCGCCAGGAGGAGTCCGTCCGCGGACACCACGACGGTGTGGGACACCCCCGGGGTGTTGTCCACGAAGTTGGTGATCAACCAGTTGAGGTTCTGTGCCGCCTGGCTCATCGGGCTCAACTAACGCTCCTGCTGGTGAGTGGGGCTGGGGAAACTGCCCGTCTGGCCGGTGCCGGCCTGACGACCCTGCGCGATGCCCCGACGGAGATTGGTGAGCCGCCCGCGTACCTCGTCGGGCGCCCGTGAGACCTGCGGACCGCTTTGGTGCTGCTGCTGTTGAGCCGTGCCCGCGACCAGGTTCGCCCGGGGCACCCGGCGCGGCAGGCCGGAGGTGGTGACGCCGCCCGCGGCCGGCTGCCTGACGCGCTCGGCCTGCCGGCCGAGGTCGTCGTTCGGCGAGCTGCGCCAGGAGGAGGGGGCGGGACGCTGAGGAGCGGGCGCCTGCTGCTGCGGCGCCGCCGCCGGGGCCTGCTGCTGCGGGACGGCCGGCGCCGGATCGCCCGCCTGCTGCCCGCCGCCGTGGAACCAGTTGGTCTCCAGCGTGTCGTACAGCGGGGTCCGCCCGTCGCCCGGACCCGTGGCCGGGGGCAGCGCCTCCGGCTCGCGGCGGACGTGGCGCTGCCGCTGCCCGGCCGGCTGGTGCGGGGCGCCGAAGTCGGCTGGGCCGCCCGGACCGGCCGCCTGGGGCCGCTCGAACTGGCCGGTGGAGGCGTCGTCCTGACGGGACGGAAGCTGCGGGCGGCCGTTCGCGCCGCCGTCGTAGCCCGGCTGCGCCGGGAACTGCCCCGTCGATCCGTTGCCGTACCCCTGGGGTGCGGCGAACTGGCCGTTCTGGCCGTTCTGGCCGCCCGGGTAACCCTGCTGCGCGGCGAACTGGCCGTTCTGGCCGCCCGGGTAGCCCTGCTGTGCGGGGAACTGGCCGGTCTGGCCGCCCGCGTACGCCTGCGGCGCGGGGAGGCGGCCGGGGTCCGAGGGGGCGCGCCGCGGGGCGTTCGGCGCGGACGCGCCGAACACGTCCGAGCGGACGAACGAGCCGTTCTGACCGTTCTGGCCGCCTTGGCCGTTGTGGGCGCCCTGACCGTTGTGGCCGTTCTGGCTGGTGTGGCCGTTGTGTCCGGCGTCCGCGCCGGGGGCGGGGAACCGGCCGGCGTTCTGGCCCGCGGGCGCTCCCGGGGCGTCGAAACCGGGCTGCGGGAAGGCCGCCGTGTCCGCCGGGCCGCGCTGGCCCTGCCGGTCCTCGAACCGGGGGAGCGCCGGTATCTCGGCCGTGGCGGCGGGATTGCGGTGGTCCTGCCGGTCGTCGAACCGGGGCAGCGGGGAGGTCTGCTCCCGCTCGGCCTCGTCGTGGCCGCGCGGGGCGTCCGGGACCTGCGCGTCGGCGCCGGTCCAGCCCGACGTGCGGGGCTGGGCGTCGCCGCCGGGCAGCGCGGCGCGCGGACCGCCGCGCTGGGGGAGCTGCGGCTGCCGGCTCTGGTCGCCGGCGCCCCGCTGCGGGGGCACGTCGGCGCGCTGGCCGCCGTCGTAGGCGTCCTGCCGGGCGCCGTTGCCGAGCGCCTCCTGGCGGCCGCCGTCGGCGTAGCCCGGACGTCCGCCCGCGCCCCGGCCGTCGCCGAAGCCCTGCGGCGCGCTCTGCTGAAGTCCCTGCGCGGCGCCCGGTCCCCGGCCGCCGAAGCCCGCCCCGGCGCCCGCCGGCGCCTGCGGCCCGCGCGGGGCGCCCGGACGGCCGCCATTGGCCGGCAGCGCGGCCCGGGGGCCCGGCGCCGCGCCGACCTGGCCGCGCGGCGCGGAACCCTGGCCGAGCCGGCCGGCGCCGCCGGCCCCCATGCCCGCGCCGGCGCCTATGCCCGCGCTCATGCCCGAGCCGCCGTTCGCCTGGCCGTTCTGGCGGCGGGCCGCCGCCGCGCCGGCCGCCGCGGCCGCTGCCGCGGGACCGCCCGCGGACGGACCGCCGGGCTTGCCGGGCGCAGGCTTCTTGCCGCCCTGGGCGACGTCCACCGGCAGCATGACCAGGGCGGTGGTGCCGCCCGAGTCGGACGGGCGGAGCTGGATGCGGATGCCGTGCCGCTGGGACAGCCGGCCGACCACGAACAGGCCCATGCGGCGGGAGACGGAGACGTCCACGGTGGGCGGCGCGGCGAGCCGCTCGTTGATCGCCGCCAGGTCCTCCGGGGAGAGGCCGATGCCGGTGTCGTGGATCTCGATCAGGACCCGGCCGTCCGGCAGAGCGTGACCGGTGACCTTGACCTTCGTCTGCGGCGAGGAGAACGACGTCGCGTTCTCCAGCAGCTCGGCCAGCAGGTGCACGAGGTCGTTGACGACGCGGCCGGCGACCTCGGTGGTCGGCACCGCGGCCAGCTCGATGCGCTCGTACTGCTCCACCTCGGACGCGGCGGCGCGCAGCACGTCGACCAGCGGGACCGGGCGGGTCCAGCGGCGGCCGGGCTCCTCGCCCGCGAGGACGAGGAGGTTCTCGCCGTTACGGCGCATGCGGGTGGCGAGGTGGTCCAGCTTGAACAGCGACGAGAGCTGGTCCGGGTCGGCCTCGCGCGACTCCAGTTCGGAGATCAGCGAGAGCTGGCGCTGGATCAGGCCCTGGGAGCGGCGCGAGAGGTTGGTGAACATCGCGTTGACGTTGCCCCGCAGCAGGGCCTGCTCGGCGGCGAGGCGGACCGCCTCGCGGTGCACGTCGTCGAAGGCCGCGGCCACCTGGCCGATCTCGTCCCGGGAGTGCACGCCGACCGACTCCACCGACGTGTCGACGTCCTGCGGGTCGGACTCGGAGAGCTGCTTGACCAGCTCGGGCAGACGGTCCTGGGCGACCTTGGTGGCGGTCTCCTGGAGCCGGCGCAGCGAGCGGATCATGGAGCGCGCCACGACGAACGCGCCGACCAGCGACACGCCGAGGACCAGGAGGATCAGCGCACCGGAGATGATGGCGTCGCTCTCGGTGGCGCTGCGCAGCTCGCGGGCCTTCTGCTCCATCTCCTCGAGCAGCGTGTGCTCGATCTTCTTCATCTGCTCGATCTTCGTCGAGCTGTCGTCCACCCAGTCGCGGTAGGAGCGCTTGGTGGGCTGGGCGGCCAGGCCGCCCGGCTGGTCCAGGACGCGCTTGGCGTAGGTGTCCGCGGCCTTGATGGTCGGGTTGCCCTCTTCGACCGGCTTGAGCAGGTCCTCGACGCCGCCGCCGTAGATGTTGCGGAAGCTGTTGACCTCGGAGGTCTGGCCCTCCAGCGCCGACTGCGCGTAGAGGCGGTCGTTCTCCGAGAGGTCGCCCGTGCTGGTGTTGTTGGGCGGCAGCGCGGCGGCGATGACGGCGCGCTGGACGGAGGCGTACTCCTTGGCGGAGGAGAAGGCGGCCAGCGCGCGGGTGCGCTGGATCATCTCCGGGTTGCTGGTCGCCTCGGCCATGTCCTGCGACAGGCCGAGCAGCTCGGTGATCAGCCGGTGGTACGCCTCGACGGTCCGGGCCGAGTTGCCGTCGTTCTCGTAGGCGGTCTTGCGTATCTTGCCCAGGCCGTTCAGCTCGCTGGCGAGGCCGACGATGGTGTCGCGCACGCCCTGGAGGTTGCCGTCCTTGCTGGCGGCGTCGATCTCCTCGGAGGCGTTGAGGAAGGCGTCCTTGGCCCGGTCGGTCTTGTCCCGGAAGCCCTTGACCGTGATGGCGCTGGCGGTGGAGGGGTGGGCCAGCGGACCGGCGGACTGGTCGCGCTCCTCCTGGAGCGCGGCGGCCAGCTCGGTGGCCTGCTTGGTCATGTCCGTCAGCAGCTTCATGTTGTCGAGCTGCTGGATGTCGTCCATGTTCTGGCTGATGCGCAGCGCGCCCAGCGAGGTCGCCGCGACCACGGGAAGCGCCAGCAGCGACACCAGACGGGTGGAGATGCGCCAGTTGCGCAGCGCCACCCGCGATCCCGTGCCGACCGGGCCCTGGCCCGAGACCGGCTTGGCCGCGGGCGCGGGGCTCGCCGACGCCGCCCCGGGCGCGGCCGGGCGCCCGGATCGCTCGCCACTGTCACCGGAGGGGCCGGGGCTCTGGGCGTGCTGGGGCGAGGAGCTGCCTTTCATCGGGCCAGTCCCGTCGTGCGGCTCCGACTGGGCCGAAGCGCTGCCATCCCTCTTGAAACGTCCCTGCACTAGCGTCGCAACCTCTGGACCAGGCGTCCCTCCGGTGAAGCGGAAGGACGGTGTCGGCGTATGGGGAAGGCCCTGAAAACATTCCCCGATGGTCGTGAGTGACCGGCGCTGGCTCCCCCTCGCGCCGCCGCTCGGCGCTGCGTTGCGCCCCCTGCGCGCCGGGTCGATCCTGCGGCGGTCCGTGGCATTCCAGCACAGTGCCGGATCTCCAACAAGGCATGTGGGCCAGGCTGTGACCTGTGTGACAGCGTGTGAGGGACGGGTCACGAGACGTGGAAAGCGATCACCCTCATTCCGGTCAAACGCCTACGAGTCGACGAGCTGACACGAGTGTCCCAGTCGCCATGATCGGGAGCGGAATGAGCGCTTCGGTGGAGCGATGTCCGTTTCGCTGAGGCGCGGCGCGCTCGGCAATTGTCTGGATTGCCCCTGCCGTAGTGAGCAAACTCACACGGAGATCACGGGCTCTTCACGTCTCGGTCGGGAATGGCATGTTTAGTTTGACGCTTTACAGAGAGAGCAGAACCGACAACGCGCCCGCGCGGGGGACCCTCGCGTCCCTCCCGGCGCCCGGAACAGGACAGGGTCTCCCCGCACCGTGAAGACGACGATGACGTTCCTCAACACCGCCAACCCCCGCCGCACGACGCTGGCGCACCTCGACGGCGCCGCCGCGCCGTCGGCGCTGGAGCTGCCGGAGCACGCCCTCTCCCTCCCGGCCTCGACCGCCAACCCCCGCCGCACCGTCCTCATGGAGGCCCCGGCCGCGTTCTCGGCAGCCGAGTAGCCGAGTAGCCGAGTAGCCGAGCGGCCGAGCAGCGGCGGGCGGCGGCGCGGGAGTCCGCGCACGCGGTCACATCAAGAGGGGCGTTCCGCACCGCGGGGCGCCCCTCTTCGTGTGCGGGGCGCCCGCACCCGGAGCGAATCCGCGAGGCGCGGCGGCCCGTGCACGCTAGCCTGGAGCGTCAGACTCCTCCCAGCTCAGTCAAGGGGCCAAGCATCCCGTGCGCATCGCCAGGTTCTCCATCGACGGGAACGTCGCTTTCGGCGCGGTCGAGGGCGACCAGCCGGACGAGCTGGTCCTCGACATCATCAAAGGCATCCCGTTCGCGGACTTCGAGCTGTCCGGCACGAAGGTGCCGCTGAGCAAGGTGCGGCTGCTGCCGCCGGTGCTGCCCAACAAGGTCGTGGCCTTCGGCCGCAACTACGCCGAGCACGCCCGCGAACTCGGCCACGAGGTCCCCGACGTGCCGTTCGCCTTCCTCAAGCCCGCCACCTCGGTGATCGGCCCCGGCGACGCCATCCAGTACCCCTCCTTCTCCGAGCGGCTGGAGCACGAGGCCGAGCTGGCCGTGGTCATCGGCCGCATGTGCCGGGAGGTCCCGCGCGACCGCGTCAAAGACGTCGTCCTCGGCTACACCTGCGCGAACGACGTCACCGCCCGCGACGTGCAGCGGCGCGAGAAGCAGTGGGCGCGGGCCAAGGGCTTCGACACCGCCTGCCCGCTCGGCCCCTGGGTGGAGACCGGCATCAGCCTGGAGGCCGCCTCCGACCTGACCGTTCAGCTCACCGTCAACGGCGAGCAGCGGCAGCTCGGCCGCACCAGCGAGATGATCCACTCCATCGAGGATCTGATCGTCAACATCTCCGAGGCCATGACGCTGCTCCCGGGCGACGTGATCCTCACCGGCACCCCGGCAGGGGTCGGCCCCCTCAACGTCGGCGACGAGGTCGCCGTCACCATCGAAGGCATCGGCACTCTCACCAACAAGGTTGTCAAGCGTGGCTAGCGCACCCCTCGCACCCCACTCGTCGTCCTCGGCTACGCCCGAGCGGGGAGCGCCCGAATCCCCCGTACGCGTCCGCTTCTGCCCGTCCCCCACCGGCAACCCCCACGTGGGCCTGGTGCGCACCGCCCTGTTCAACTGGGCGTTCGCCCGGCGCCAGCAGGGCACGCTGGTCTTCCGCATCGAGGACACCGACGCGGCCCGCGACTCCGAGGAGTCCTACCGCCAGCTCCTGGACGCGATGCGCTGGCTGGGCTTCGACTGGGACGAGGGCCCCGAGGTCGGCGGCCCGCACGCGCCGTACCGGCAGTCGCAGCGCATGGACCTGTACGCCGACGTCGCGCGCAGGCTCCTGGAGGCCGGCCACGCCTACCACTGCTACTGCTCCCAGGAGGAGCTGGACAGCCGCCGCGAGGCCGCCCGCGCCGCCGGGAAGCCCTCCGGCTACGACGGCCACTGCCGCGACCTGAGCGCCGAGCAGGTCCAGGAGTACGAGGCTCAGGGCCGCGCCCCCATCGTCCGCTTCCGCATGCCCGACGAGACGATCTCCTTCGACGACCTGGTGCGCGGCGAGCTGACCTTCACCCCGGAGAACGTGCCGGACTTCGGCATCGTCCGGGCCAACGGCGCTCCCCTCTACACGCTCGTCAACCCGGTCGACGACGCCCTGATGGAGATCACCCACGTCCTGCGCGGCGAGGATCTGCTCTCCTCCACCCCGCGCCAGATCGCCCTGTACAGGGCGCTGATCGAGCTGGGCGTCGCCCGTCAGATCCCCGCCTTCGGCCACCTGCCGTACGTGATGGGCGAGGGCAACAAAAAGCTGTCCAAGCGCGACCCGCAGGCGTCGCTGAACCTCTACCGCGAGCGCGGCTTCCTGCCCGAGGGCCTGCTCAACTACCTCTCCCTGCTCGGCTGGTCGCTCTCGGCCGACCAGGACGTGTTCTCCGTCGAGGAGATGGTCGCCGCCTTCGACATCGCCGACGTCAACCCCAACCCGGCGCGCTTCGACCTGAAGAAGTGCGAGGCGATCAACGCCGACCACATCCGCATGCTGGACGTGAAGGACTTCACCGAGCGCTGCGCCCCCTGGCTCAAGGCCCCGTTCGCGCCCTGGGCGCCGGAGGACTTCGACGAGGCCAAGTGGGAGGCGGTCGCCCCGCACGCGCAGACCCGGCTGAAGGTGCTCTCCGAGATCACCGACAACGTCGACTTTCTCTTCCTCGCCGAGCCGGTCCACGACGAGGCGAGCTGGACGAAGGCGATGAAGGAGGGCGCCGACGCGCTGCTGCGCACGGCCCGGGAGAAGCTGGAGGCGGCCGACTGGACGTCGGCCGAGTCCCTCAAGGAGGCCGTCCTGGCCGCAGGCGAGGCGCACGACCTCAAGCTCGGTAAGGCGCAGGCCCCGGTCCGCGTCGCCGTCACCGGCCGCACGGTCGGTCTCCCGCTGTTCGAGTCCCTGGAGATCCTGGGCCAGGACGCCACGCTGGCCCGGATCGACGCGGCCCTGGCGAGGCTCGCGGCGTGAGAGCCGCGTGAGAGCCGCATGAGGATCTGACGCACGCGGCGACGCGGCGACGCGGCGTCGCGGAGGGCGGCCCCCGGTCCGGGGGCCGCCCTCCGCCGTGCGCGCCCTCCGCCGTGCGCGCCCTCCGCCGTGCGCGCCCTCCGTCGTGCCCGGTCTCCGCCGCGCGCGTCCCGGCGCCCTGCACGGGCGCCCCGTTCGGCGGTACCGTCGGCCGCATGGCCGTCAGCGCTGTTCTCTGGGACGTCGACGACACCCTTTTCGACTACACCGCCGCCGACCGCGCCGGCATGCGCGAGCACCTGCTCGCCGAGCGGCTGCTGGACGGGTACGCGTCGGCGGAGGAGGCGCTGACCTGCTGGCGGCGGATCACCGACGCCCAGTGGGCGCGGTTCGCGGCCGGTCAGGCGTCCTTCGAGGGACAGCGCCTGGACCGCGTACGGGTGTTCCTCGGCCGCCCGGACCTTACCGACGCCGAGGCGCGGGCGTGGTTCGACCGCTACCTGGGGCACTACGAGGCGGCCTGGGCCCTCTTCCCGGACGTGCTGCCCGTCCTGGACGCCCTGGCGCCCCGCTACCGGCGGGCGGTGCTGTCCAACTCCAGCCTGCACGTGCAGGAGCGCAAGCTGCGCGTGCTGGGGGTGCGCGACCGCTTCGAGGCGGTGCTGTGCGCGGCGGAGCTGGGGGTGTCCAAACCGTCGCCCGGCGCGTTCCACGCGGCCTGCGACGCCCTGGAACTCGCCCCGCACGAGGTCGCCTACGTAGGCGACCATCCGGAGATCGACGGGCGGGGCGCCGCGGAGGCCGGTCTGCTGTCGGTCTGGATCGACCGCGCAGGCGGGCCGGGCGTCGGCGGCCTGGACGCCGACGGCCTGGGCGTCGGCGGCCTGGACGGCAGCGGCTTGGGCGCCGGCGGCGGAAGCGGCGCCGCGCGGCGGATCGCCTCGCTCGCCGAGCTTCCGGCGGTGCTCGGCGCGGATAGCCGTTTTGGAGCCCCGTCCACCTTCGGGTAATGTTCTTCCTGCGCCGCGGGAAGCGGGCCGGAAGGCCGGAACCCCACCGGCGCATTACTAGAACAAGAACCCCTGATCAGGGGCTTGCGTTCCAGTGGCCTATGGTGTAATTGGCAGCACGACTGATTCTGGTTCAGTTAGTCTTGGTTCGAGTCCAGGTAGGCCAGCTCGCAGAGCTCATCTGCACCGCGGATCTTCATCCGCGAGGCCCCCGTTGTGTAGCGGCCTAGCACGCCGCCCTCTCAAGGCGGTAGCGCCGGTTCGAATCCGGTCGGGGGTACAGATCCTTCCCGCGAGGACAGCCGGGTCGCTCCCGTTGTCGTCGATGCAGGATCGCTAGGGCCCCCGTTGTGTAGCGGCCTAGCACGCCGCCCTCTCAAGGCGGTAGCGCCGGTTCGAATCCGGTCGGGGGTACAGATCCTTCCCGCGAGGACAG
>NZ_JBEYWK010000012.1:7881-108895 GCF_040644415.1 Streptomyces sp. NPDC046985 | reverse complement strand
CGTCGATGCAGGATCGCTAGGGCCCCCGTTGTGTAGCGGCCTAGCACGCCGCCCTCTCAAGGCGGTAGCGCCGGTTCGAATCCGGTCGGGGGTACTGACTGGTCTAAACCATCATTGGTCTATGGTGTAATTGGCAGCACGACTGATTCTGGTTCAGTTAGTCTTGGTTCGAGTCCAGGTAGACCAGCTCGGGCCTGCGGAAACGCAGAGTCCACGCCCCCGTTGTGTAGCGGCCTAGCACGCCGCCCTCTCAAGGCGGTAGCGCCGGTTCGAATCCGGTCGGGGGTACGCATCGACCGAAGGGCCCTCCCGTGGGAGGGCCCTTCGGCGTTTCCGGCGCGGCGCCGGGCGCCAGGCCGGTCAGCGCGCCGGGCGCCGCGCCGCTCGTCTGTCGGGGAAGCCCGGGAGCGTGCGGCGGGCGCCTCGGGGGCCGGTTCCGGCGGCGCGGTCAGCCGGTGCGGCGCAGGGCCTCGGAGAGCCGGCCGGCCGCGTCGATGACGGCCTGGGCGTGCATCCGGCCCGGGTGACGGGTGAGGCGCTCGATGGGACCGGAGACGGACACGGCGGCCACCACGCGGTTGGACGGGCCGCGCACGGGGGCCGAGACGGAGGCGACGCCCGGCTCGCGCTCGCCGATCGACTGGGCCCAGCCGCGCCGCCGCACACCGGACAGCGCCGTCGCCGTGAAGCGGGCGCCCTGGAGCCCGCGGTGCAGCCGCTCGGGCTCCTCCCAGGCCATCAGCACCTGGGCCGAGGAGCCCGCCTTCATCGTCAGCGTCGAGCCGACCGGGACCGTGTCCCGCAGTCCGGACAGGCGTTCCGCAGCGGCGACGCAGATCCGCATGTCCCCCTGGCGGCGATAGAGCTGCGCGCTCTCGCCCGTGACGTCGCGCAGATGCGTGAGGACCGGCCCGGCGGTGGCCAGCAGGCGGTCCTCGCCCGCGGCGGCGGCCAGCTCCGCCAGCCGGGGGCCGAGGATGAACCGGCCCTGTATGTCCCGCGCCACCATGCGGTGGTGTTCCAGTGCCACGGCCAGCCGGTGAGCCGTGGGCCGTGCCAGTCCGGTGGCCGAGACCAGGCCCGCGAGGGTGGCCGGACCGGACTCCAGAGCGCTCAGGACGAGGGCCGCCTTGTCCAGAACGCCGACGCCGCTACTGTTGTCCATGAAACGATACTCGCGTCTCACTCTGTGAAACGCAAGTTCAATTTTCCATGGAACGCGCCACCCTGGTAGTCACAGCGGCCCGTGGACCGGCGGGTCCGGAGACGGCCGCCCGCCCGGGGCACGGACGCCCGCCTCCACAAGATCTCTAGTAGGACCGGCGCCGCCGTGCGCCCGGCCGAAGGGAACGCGATGGGTAGGACACTCGCGGAGAAGGTCTGGGACGACCACGTCGTCCGGCACGCCGAGGGCGAGCCCGACCTCCTCTTCATCGATCTGCACCTGCTGCACGAGGTGACCAGCCCGCAGGCCTTCGACGGCCTCCGCAAGAGCGGCCGCGGCGTGCGCCGGCTCGACCTGACCATCGCCACCGAGGACCACAACACCCCGACCCTCGACATCGACAAGCCGATCGCGGACCCGGTCTCCCGCGCCCAGTTGGAGACGCTGCGCAAGAACTGCGCCGACTTCGGCGTCCGGCTGCACCCGCTGGGCGACGTCGAGCAGGGCGTCGTGCACGTGGTCGGCCCGCAGCTCGGCCTGACCCAGCCCGGCGCCACGGTCGTCTGCGGCGACTCGCACACCTCCACGCACGGCGCCTTCGGCGCGCTGGCGTTCGGCATCGGCACCTCGCAGGTCGAGCACGTGCTGGCCACCCAGACCCTGCCGATGACCCGCCCCAGGACCATGGCGATCACCGTCGAGGGCGAACTGCCCGACGACGTCACCGCCAAGGACCTGATCCTGGCGGTCATCGCGCGGATCGGCACCGGCGGCGGCCAGGGCTACGTCCTGGAGTACCGCGGCAGCGCCGTCGAGAAGCTCTCGATGGAGGCCCGCATGACCGTCTGCAACATGTCGATCGAGGCCGGCGCCCGCGCGGGCATGATCGCCCCCGACGAGACGACCTTCGCCTACCTCAAGGGCCGCCCGCACGCCCCCGAGGGAGAGGACTGGGACGCCGCCGTCGCCTACTGGCGGACGCTGCGCTCCGACGACGACGCCGTGTTCGACGCCGAGGTCGTCGTCGACGCCGCCGAGCTGTCCCCGTTCGTCACCTGGGGCACCAACCCCGGCCAGGGCGCGCCCCTTTCGGCGGACGTCCCCGACCCGGCCTCGTACGAAGACGCCTCGGAGCGCTTCGCCGCCGAAAAGGCGCTGGAGTACATGGGGTTGGAGGCCGGCCAGGCGCTGCGCTCCATCACCGTGGACACCGTCTTCGTAGGCTCCTGCACCAACGGCCGCATCGAGGACCTGCGCGCCGCCGCCGACGTCGTCCGGGGCCGCAAAGTCGCCGAGGGCGTACGGATGCTGGTCGTGCCCGGCTCCGCCCGGGTCGGCCTCCAGGCCGTCTCCGAGGGACTGGACACGGTCTTCAAGGAGGCCGGCGCCGAGTGGCGGCACGCGGGCTGCTCGATGTGCCTGGGCATGAACCCCGACCAGCTCGCCCCCGGCGAGCGCTCCGCCTCCACCTCCAACCGCAACTTCGAGGGCAGGCAGGGCAAGGGCGGCCGCACCCACCTGGTGTCGCCGCAGGTCGCCGCCGCCACCGCGGTCCTCGGCCACCTGGCCTCCCCGGCCGACCTGTCCGACGCCGAGACCCGTACGCCCGCTGGAGTCTGAGAGCCATGGAAGCCTTCACCACGCACACCGGCCGGGCCGTCCCGCTGCGCCGCGGCAACGTCGACACCGACCAGATCATCCCCGCCCACTGGCTCAAGAAGGTCACCCGCGACGGCTTCGAGGACGGGCTGTTCGAGGCATGGCGCAAGGACGCCGGCTTCGTGCTCAACCGCCCCGAGCGGCGGGGCGCCACGGTCCTGGTCGCCGGGCCCGACTTCGGCACCGGCTCCTCCCGCGAGCACGCCGTCTGGGCGCTCCAGAACTACGGCTTCAAGGCCGTGATCTCCTCCCGCTTCGCGGACATCTTCCGAGGCAACTCGCTGAAGAACGGCCTGCTCACGGTGGTCCTGGAGCAGAAGATCGTCGACGCCCTGTGGGAGCTGACGGAGCAGGACCCGGCCGCCGAGGTCACCGTGGACCTCCAGACCCGCGAGGTGCGCGCCGCGGGGATCACCGCCTCCTTCGAGCTGGACGAGAACTCCCGCTGGCGGCTGCTGAACGGGCTCGACGACATCTCGATCACCCTGCGGAACGAGGACGACATCGCCGCGTACGAGGAGCGGCGCCCGTCCTTCAAGCCGCGCACTCTGCCGGTCTGATCCGGCCCCCGGACGGCACCGGGGCCGCGCCCCCCCCCCCGCGGGGCTGCGGCCCGGGACCCCGGTCCGGGTCCGGAGCGTCGAGTTTCGGCCACCGCGCAACACCCCGGTACCCCCGATCGCCACGATCGGGGGTACCGCCGTCTCCGGGGTCGCCCGCCCCCGCCGCACGAGGGTGCGCGCGATCAACTCCCCACGTCAGAAGGGGTTTCGGCGGCGAGCACCCCGCCCGCCGCGCCGCCCGGCCGGACGCTCTGGAAGGCCGGGGGGCACGGTAGTTGCCCCCTGCGCAGGCGACAACTCGCCCCAGATGGCACAATCTGTGCATGGACGACGACGGCCAACTCGAGCTCTATACGGCGGTCGCGGTCCGGCTCAAGGAAGCGCACGGACGCGTGCGCGCACTGCAAGTCCCGGAGGGCGTACGGATGGCGCTGACCCGGAAGCTGCTGGTCATCACGGCCGCGGCCAAGCACGATCTCGCCGGTGCGGCACGGCGGCTGGAGCGGTTCACGGCCGACCTCGACGAGGGCCGAATCCCCGGCGAGGAAGGCTGAACAGCCCGCGTCCGCCGAATCCGTTGCGGCACAAGGGTGATCAGCCCGTTTCGTGTTTGATTTGCGGTATATATCTGCCTAACGTGCGAAAAGGCTTGAACACTTTCGTTCTGGCGAGGTCTCCGAAGGGGAAGACGTGAACAAGGCGCAGCTCGTAGAAGCGATTGCCGACAAGATGGGCGGCCGGCAACAGGCCGCCGACGCCGTCGACGCGGTGCTGGACGCCGTCGTGCGCGCGGTCGTGGCGGGAGACCGGGTCTCGGTCACCGGCTTCGGGTCCTTCGAGAAGGTGGACCGCCCGGCGCGCTACGCCCGCAATCCGCAGACCGGCGAGCGGGTGCGGGTCAAGAAGACCTCCGTTCCCCGCTTCCGCGCCGGTCAGGGCTTCAAGGACCTGGTGAGCGGCTCGAAGAAGCTCCCGAAGAACGACATCGCGGTGAAGAAGGCGCCCAAGGGCAGCCTGTCCGGCCCGCCCGCCGTCATCGCCAAGGCCGCCGGCAAGAAGGCCGCCACGAAGAAGGCCACGGGCGCGGCCAAGAAGACGGCGGCCAAGAAGACCACCGCGGCGAAGACGACCGCGGCGGCCAAGAAGACCGCCGCCAAGAAGACCGCGGCCCCGGCGGCCAAGACCGCCGCCAAGAAGGCCCCGGCCAAGAAGGCGACGGCGAAGAAGGCCCCGGCCAAGAAGTCGAGCGCCCGGAAGACCACCGCCAAGAAGACCGCGTCCCTCGCCTAGGGAGTGCCTCCCTGATCTTCGCGGACCCGCGGCGCCCGGCCCGGCGCCTCGCCGCCCCCGACGCCGTGAGCCGATCCGCGAGGAGCGGGCAGACATCCCCTAGCAGCGATCTTCTGAGGAGCGCGGAGGCGCCGCTCGCGCGCCGGGCCGGACTTCCGGGGGAGTCCGGCCCGCGGCGTTCCGCCCGCACGCGCCGAGGGGACTGCCGTGCGCCCTGCGCGCCGGGGGAGAGGCGCGCGGACAGGGTCAGAACGTCTGCAACGTGACCAGGGTGATGCGCAGCTCCGCGCCTTCGCCCGCCGTCTCGATCCGCACCCGTTGCCCCGGGCGCAGCAGCCGCAGGCCGCCCGCGTCGAACGCCGCCGCGCCGAACGGCACCGGGGTGCCGTCGTCCAGGAGCACCTGCCCGCTGCGGCTGTCGGGGTCGTAGGTGTACGCGGTGGCCTGCATGAACGGCAAGCCTACTGGCTCGGCCCGTCCGTGACCTCGGTTCGTACGCGACCTCGGTTCGTACGGGGGCTCAGCTCTCCGGGATCAGCAGCCGGGCGGCCGCGGCCGCCGTGCGCGGACCCACGCCGAGGGCCAGGGCGACGCGCAGGTCCTGGCCCGTGTCCACGTCCTGGCGCACCGAGTCGACCGCGCCGAGCCGCAGTTCCGCGGCGCCCGAGGCCCGGTGGCGGGCGCGGGAGCCGGCGCCGAACGACGGACGCAGCTCCCGGCCCGCGGTCGCGGCCAGCAGCGTGGTGCCGACGCCGGCCGCGTCCGCGAGGAACGCGCGCGGGAATTCACCGGCCGCCTCCAGAACCCGGGCCAGTTCCGCCGGGCGAAGCGCCGGGAGATCGGCGTTCAGGGCGGCCGCCGCGCCGTCGGGGCGCGCGGCCCGCACGGCCGCCGCGCCGTGCGCCAGCGCGGCGTTCAGGCCCGCGCCCGGCGCGTCCGGGACGATCCGCGCGCCCAGCGCCGCCAGTTCCCGTGCGGCCCGTGCGTCGTCCGTGACGACCGCCACATCCGCGACCGCCGGGCAGGACAGCGCGGCCGCCACCGTGTCCTGCGCGAACGCGAGGGCGAGGTCGGGCCGGACCCCGTCGTGGGCGGTGTCCGCCAGTCTGCTCTTGGCCTGCGCCAGGGGCTTCAGGGGAATGACCAAGGTCCACTGCACGGGCGTTCGCCCCTCTCTCGTCGAGGACATTGTCACCGGCGCATCGGAGGGCGCGCGGGCCGGGGCGTACGGTGTTCTCGACAGACCGGCGGCCTGGGGCGACACTTGTGCGGCTCCCGGCTCCAGGGGCAGTCCTAGAGGAAGGTGTCCGCGTGTCCCGCCGCAGAATCGGCTTCTGGTATCGCTTCGCAGCGGTGATCTGCAAACCGCCCCTGGTGGTTCTGATCAAACGGGACTGGCGCGGAATGGAGAATATTCCGGTCGACGGCGGATTCATCACCGTGATGAACCACAATTCGTACATCGACCCCTTCGCTTATGCGCATTTCCAGTACAACACCGGCCGGGTGCCGCGATTCCTGGCGAAGAGCGGGCTTTTCAAGAAGGGCTTCGTGGGCGCCGTCATGCGCGGCACCGGGCAGATCCCCGTCTACCGGGAGAGCACCGACGCGCTGAGCGCCTTCCGCGCCGCCATCGACGCCGTGGAGCGCGGCGAGTGCGTCGCCTTCTACCCCGAGGGCACCCTCACCCGCGACCCGGACGGCTGGCCGATGACCGGCAAGACCGGCGCCGCGCGGGTCGCCCTCCAGACCAAGTGCCCGGTGATCCCGGTCGCCCAGTGGGGCGTCAACGAACTCCTGCCGCCCTACGCGAAGAAGCCGGCGCTGCTGCCGCGCAAGACCCACCGCGTGCTGGCCGGGCCGCCGGTGGACCTGTCCCGCTTCTACGACCGGGAGATGACTCCGGAGCTGCTGAGGGAGGCGACCGAGGTCATCATGGCCGCCATCACCGGGCGCCTGGAGCAGATCCGCGGCCGCACCGCGCCCGCCGTGCCCTACGACCCGCGCCGCGAGCGCATCGAGCAGCGCCGCCGCACCCAGACGCAGAGCCCGGCGCCCGCCCCGGCCCCGACGCCGGCCCCCGCCGCCGCCTCGGCCGAGGAGGCGCCGGTGGCGCGCGAAGCCGTCCAGGAAGAGGGGCAGGGCACGTGAGCGAGCCCGTCGCGACGACCGCGTCCGCCGAACCTGCCGCACCTACCGCGTCCGCGCAGTCCGCCGAACCGGCGCAGTCCACCGCGTCCGCGCAGTCCGCCGAACCGGCGCAGTCCACCGCGCCCGCGCAGTCCGCCGAACCGGCGCGATCCGCCGGGTCGGTCGGTCCGGCCGGGCCGGTCAGGGCCGCCGTCTTCGGCGCCGGATCGTGGGGGACCGCCTTCGGCATGGTCCTCGCCGACGCGGGCTGCGAGGTCACCCTGTGGGCCCGCCGCCCCGAACTCGCCGAGGCGGTCAACTCCACCCGGACCAACCCGGACTACCTGCCCGGCGTGGCGCTGCCCGAGCGCCTGCGGGCCACCGCGGACGCCGCCGAGGCCGCCCGGGACGCCGACTTCACCGTGCTGGCCGTCCCCTCGCAGACCCTGCGCGCCAACCTCGCCGACTGGCTGCCGCTGCTCGCGCCGGACACGGTCCTCGTCTCCCTGATGAAGGGCGTCGAACTCGGCTCGGCGATGCGGATGAGCGAGGTGATCGCGGACGTCGCCAAGGCGGGCGCCGACCGCGTCGCCGTGGTCAGCGGACCCAACCTCGCCCGCGAGGTCGCCGCCCGGATGCCGGCCGCCGCCGTCGTGGCCTGCGCCGACGAGGACGTCGCCCAGCGGCTCCAGGCCGCCTGCCACACCCCGTACTTCCGCCCGTACACCAACACCGACGTCCTCGGCTGCGAACTGGGCGGCGCGGTGAAGAACGTGATCGGCCTCGCGGTGGGCATCGCAGACGGCATGGGCCTCGGCGACAACGCCAAGGGCTCGCTCATCACCCGCGGGCTCGCCGAGACCACCCGGCTCGGCATGGCCCTGGGCGCCGACCCGCTGACCTTCTCCGGACTCGCGGGCCTCGGCGACCTGGTGGCCACCTGCTCCTCGCCGCTGTCGCGCAACCACACCTTCGGCGCCAACCTCGGCAAGGGCATGACGCTCCAGGAGACCGTCGCGGTCACCCGGCAGACCGCCGAGGGCGTCAAGTCGTGCGAGTCGGTCCTCGACCTGGCCCGCCGGCACGGCATCGACATGCCGATCACCGAGACGGTCGTCGGCATCGTGCACGAGGGCAAGCCCCCGGCGGTCGCTCTCAAGGAGCTGATGTCGCGCAGCGCGAAGCCCGAGCGACGCTGAGCGACGGCGCGTCTTCAAGGCGGCCACCGGGCCCTACCACCGGGTACGCTCATCGCGATATGAGCACCGAGAACCTCCCCCAGAGCCCTGAGCAGCAGCCGCGCAAGCCGCGCGTGGCCGTCGTCTTCGGCGGGCGCAGCTCCGAACACGGGATCTCCGTGGTCACCGCCGGAGCGGTGCTGCGCGCCATCGACCGGTCCGCCTACGAGGTCCTGCCGATCGGCATCACCCGGGACGGCCGCTGGGCCCTGACCGCGGACGACCCCGACCGCATGGCGATCACCGAGCGGCGCACGCCCAGCGTCGAGGAACTGGCCGAGCCCGGCGAAGGCGGCGTGGTGCTCCCCGTCGACCCGGCCGCCCGCGAAGTCGTCTACAGCGAGCCGGGTTCGGTGCCCAAGGCGCTCGGCGAGGTCGACGTGGTCTTCCCGGTGCTGCACGGCCCCTACGGCGAGGACGGCACCCTCCAGGGCCTGCTGGAGCTGTCCGGGACGCCCTACGTCGGCTCCGGCGTGCTCGCCTCGGCCGTCGGCCAGGACAAGGAGTACATGAAGCGGGTGTTCGCCTCCTTCGGGCTCAAGGTCGGCCCGTACACGGTGATCCGGCCGCGCGACTGGGCGCGGGACGAGGCCGCCGCCCGGAAGCGGATCGTGGACTTCGCCGGCGAGCACGGCTGGCCGCTGTTCGTGAAGCCCGCCCGCGCCGGCTCCTCGATCGGCATCACCAAGGTGGACGACCTCGGCGGCCTGGACGAGGCCCTGGAGGAGGCGCGGCGGCACGACCCGAAGGTGCTCGTCGAGGCCGCCGTGCGCGGCCGCGAGATCGAGTGCGGCGTGCTGGAGTTCGAGGACGGCCCGCGCGCCTCGCTGCCCGCGGAGATCCCGCCGCCCACGGCGCACGCGTACTACGACTTCGAGGCGAAGTACATCGACTCCACGCCCGGCGTCGTGCCCGCCCCGCTGACCGAGGAGCAGACCGCCGAGGTGCGGCGCCTCGCGGTGGACGCGTTCGAGGCGGCCTCCTGCGAGGGCCTGGTCCGCGCGGACTTCTTCCTCGACGAGGACGGGGAGTTCGTGATCAACGAGATCAACACCATGCCCGGCTTCACGCCCATCTCGATGTACCCGCAGATGTGGCAGGCCACCGGGGTCTCCTACGCGGAACTGGTGGACCTCCTGATCCAGGCGGCGCTGCGCCGCTCCACGGGCCTGCGCTGACGCAGGCCGCCCCGGTCAGTCGGCGATCCCCTCGGGGATCGCCTTCTGCACGGCCGGGGCCAGGGCGACCAGCACGGTGGCGCTGTCCCGGACCGCGGGCACGCTGACCTCCACGTACGCCTCGCGGTTGGCGGTGGTGAAGCGGTACCCGCCGCCGCCCTGCCTCTCCATCAGCCAGTCGACGCCGTTCACCGCGCCGGCCACCGCGTCCGGATCGCTTCCCTCGGCGACCTTCGGGTCGATCATCTTCGGCGGCCGGGGGACGCCGCAGCGCAGTATGATCACCGGGCTTCCCCACCCCGCGGTCAGCGCGGAGGCGGGCCGCGGGTCGGAGCGGCGCTGCCCGTCCACGGTCCGCGGCAGCTTCGCGTCCAGGTTGCGGCACAGCTTCGCGACGGCCGCGTCCGGGCGGGGAACCGCAGCGGCGGCGCCGTCGTCGCTTGAGGAGCAGCCCGCGACGGCGAGCAGCGCGGCGAGGGCGGGCAGGCCGGAGAGCCGGTGGCGCGAGGAACTCACCGGGCCAAGGGTAGACGGGGGCTACAGATGCACGACCGGGCAGGTCAGGGTGCGCGTGATCCCGTCCACCTGCTGGATCTTGGCGACCACCATGCGGCCCAGGTCGTCCACGGTCTCGGCCTGCGCGCGCACGATGACGTCGTACGGTCCTGTCACGTCCTCGGCTTGCATCACTCCCGGCAGTTCGCAGATCGTCTCGGCGACGGTCGACGCCTTGCCGACGTCCGTCTGGATCAGGATGTACGCCTGTACCACGGAACCTCCAGGGCGGCCACGAGGATCATGTGGGGAAGGGGAACGCCACGGTATCGCGTCGCCGGGCGCCGCGGGGAGACCCTGCGGGGGCATGGCCCGCGCGCCGGGGTGCGGGTAGGACGGAAGCTGGACGGAAGGCGACGGTCACCTAGACCGTAGCGAGGACCGCGCGGACGCGCGACCGGGATCACGACCGGGGTCGCGGCCGGGAACGCACAGGGACAGAAGGGGCGAAAGGGCCATGAAGGGCACCGTCGGTGAGCTAGGGGAGTTCGGGCTCATCAGGGAGCTGACCTCCCGTCTCACCACCACCCCGGCGGTCCGGGTCGGACCCGGCGACGACGCCGCCGTGGTCGCCGCCCCCGACCGCCGGGTCGTCGCGAGCACCGACATACTCCTGGAGGGGCGGCACTTCCGCCGGGACTGGTCCACGGCCTACGACGTGGGCCGCAAGGCCGCCGCCCAGAACCTCGCGGACATCGCCGCCATGGGCGCCGTGCCGACCGCCCTGCTGCTCGGCCTGGTGGTCCCCGCCGAACTCCCGGTCACCTGGCCCACCGAGCTGATGGACGGCCTGCGCGACGAGTGCCAGGTCGCCGGGGCCTCGGTGGTCGGCGGCGACGTGGTGCGCGGCGAGACGATCACGGTGTCCATCACCGCCCTCGGCGACCTGCGCGGCCACGAGCCGGTGACCCGGGCGGGCGCCCAGCCCGGCGACCTCGTCGCGGTCACCGGCTGGCTGGGCTGGTCCGCGGCCGGGTACGCGGTGCTCTCCCGCGGCTTCCGCTCCCCGCGCGCCTTCGTCGAGGCGCACCGCCGCCCCGAGCCGCCCTACCACGCGGGCCCGGCCGCCGCCGGGCTCGGCGCGACCGCGATGTGCGACGTCAGCGACGGACTGATCGCGGACCTCGGGCACATCGCGGAGGCCAGCAAGGTCCGCATCGACGTCCGCTCCGGCGCCGTCGACGTCCCCTCCCAGATGAACGACATCGGGCAGGCCGTCGGCGTCGACCCGCTCCAGTGGGTCCTCTCCGGCGGCGAGGACCACGCCATCGTGGCCACCTTCCCGCCGGACGTGAAGCTCCCGGCCCGCTGGAAGGTGATCGGGGAGGTGCTCAACCCCTCGGCCCTGCCGCAGGTCACGGTCGACGGGGCGCCGTGGACCCGCAAGGGCGGCTGGGACCACTTCGGGGACCTGGACGCATGACCGCCGCGCCCCCGCGGGTCCTCACCGTCGCCGGCTCGGACTCGGGCGGCGGCGCGGGGATCCAGGCCGACCTGAAGACCATGCTGGCCCTCGGCGTGCACGGCATGAGCGTGATCACCGCGGTGACCGCGCAGAACTCCCTCGGCGTCCAAGGCGCCTGGGAGCTGCCGGTGGAGGCCGTCCGCGCCCAGTACCGCTCCGTCGTCGACGACATCGGCGTCCAGGCGGTCAAGACCGGCATGCTCGCCTCGGCGGAACTGGTCGCCGCGGTGGCCGAGTTGATCGCCGGCACGGATGCCCCGGCGGTCGTCGACCCGGTCGGCGTCTCCAAGCACGGCGATCCGCTGCTGGCCGCCTCCGCTCTGGAGAGCGTCCGCACCCGGCTGCTGCCCGCGGCCCTCGTCGCCACCCCGAACCTCGACGAGGTCGCCCAGCTCACCGGCGTCCGCGTCACCGCGCCCGAGCAGCTTCCCGAGGCCGCGGCGGCCGTGCTCGCCTACGGGCCCCGGTGGGTGCTGATCAAGGGCGGCCATCTGCCCGGGGACGCCGTGGACCTGCTCACCGACGGCGCCGAGGAGCACTGGCTGCGCGCCCCGCGCCTGGACAACCGGCACACCCACGGCACCGGCTGCACCCTCGCCTCCGCCCTCGCGGCCCAGCTCGCCAAGGGGCGCCCGGTGCCCGAGGCGGTGACGGCCGCCAAGGAGTACGTGACCGGGGCCATCGCGGCCGGGTTCGCGCTCGGCGGCGGCATCGGTCCCGTGGACCACGGCTGGCGCCTGCGCGGGACTCAGACGGCCGGATAGGCGGGCAGCTCGATGGCGGCGGCGCCGGCGGGCGGCTCGGTCCCGTACAGGCCGTCGGTCAGGCGCTCCGCGGCGACCGTGCGGCCCGCGTCCAGGAGCAGCAGGGTCAGCAGCGCGCGCGGGCGGGGGCCGCCGGGGTCCACTGAGGCGCCCTCGTCGGTGCGGATGTCCAGGGGCCCAGGACGCCGAAGCGCATTCCCCGGATTCTGGCAGGTGGGGGCCGGTGACGGCATCGGGGTAAGGCAAAAAGCCGGTCCGTCGAGACGGACCGGCTTAGTGCAGCGAACCAGCAGTGGCCGCGCGCTTAGCTGTTGCTGTGCGTCAGCGCGAGATCTTGCCGGCCTTGATGCACGAGGTGCAGGCGTTCACGCGCTTCGGCGTCCCGCCGACCACAGTACGCACGCGCTGGATGTTCGGGTTCCAGCGACGGGGCGTACGGCGGTGCGAGTGCGAGATGTTGTTGCCGAAGCCCGGCCCCTTGCCGCAGACGTCGCAGTTGGCAGCCACGGGTCACTCCAAAGACTTCAGATGCACTTACGGTTGATCCCAGCGTGCCGGAATCAAGACCCGACCTCAACGAGGTCCGGGAGATCCGAGTGGCGTTGCCAGGGGGAGAGCCCGACCGGGATCGGGCAACCGGAGCAGCATACAACGTCTGCTCCGGTACAGCGAAACTACCATGTTCTCCCCAGGACCCCTTCCGGCCCTCTACCCCCGGACCCGGCCCCTGGGTCTACGCTGCCGTCCAGTCCAGCAGCTCAGGGAGGCGCAGGTGGCGCAGGTGGCGCAGACGTTCGACGCGCCGGCGGTGCGCACCTGGTGCTCTCTGGCGCTGCGGGCGCTGGGGCGGGCGCGCGAGGAGATCGACGCGATCAACGTCTTCCCCGTGGCCGACGGGGACACCGGCACCAACCTGTACCTGACCGTCGAGTCCGCCGCGGCGGCCGTGGAGGCCGTCTTCTCCGCGCACGAGACCGGCGCCGACGCGCGCGGCGGCCCCTCACCGGCCGAGGCCGCCCAGGCGATGGCGCACGGGGCGCTGATCGGGGCGCGCGGCAACTCCGGCACGATCCTCGCCCAACTCCTGCGCGGCATGGCCCAGGTGGTGGCGGGCGGCGAGGGCGTCCGGGCGGGCGCTGAGGGGGCCCGTACGGGCGGGGACGCGCTGCGGGCCGCTCTGCGGCGGGCCGCCGACTCCGCCCGGCAGGCGGTGGCGCACCCGGTCGAGGGCACCGTCCTGTCGGTCGCCTCGGCCGCCGCCGACGCGGCGGCCGGCGCCGAGGGCGACTGCGGCGCGGTCGCACGGGCCGCCTACGAGGGAGCGTCCCGCGCGCTGGCCGCGACCCCCGGCCAGTTGGCGGCCCTGGAACGGGCCGGGGTCGTCGACGCGGGCGGGCGCGGCCTGGTGACGGTGCTGGCCGCCCTGGTCGAGACGTTCACGGGCCGGGCGCCCGCGGACACCGTCCCGCCGGGCGAGACCGGCCGGGCGGCGGACGCGGACCCGCCGGTCGTCCCGCACGCGCGCGTACGGGACGACCGGGACGACGGGGCGGGGGAGACGCCCCCGTGCGCGGCCGCCAAGGCCGCCCTTGCCTCCGGCCCTGCTGCCCCTGCTGCCTCCGGCCTTCCTGCCTCCGGTCCGGCTTCCGCCGCCCGTGCTGCCTCCGGCCCTGCTGCCTCCGGTCCGGCTTCCGCTGCCCGTGTCTCCGACGCGGGTCCCGCCTTCGAGGTCGTCTACCTTCTGGACGCCGACGACACGGCCGTCGCCCGGCTGCGGCAGCGGCTCGACGCGCTCGGCGACAGCCTCGTCGTCGTGGGCGGCGACGGGCTGTGGAGCGTGCACGTGCACGTCGACGACGCGGGCGCCGCGGTGGAGGCGGGGGTCGAGGCGGGCCGCCCGCACCGCGTCCGCATCACCCACTTCGCCGCCGACGACGCGCACGCCACCCGCGCCGAGCGGCCGCCCCGCGAGCGCGCCCAGCGCGCCGTGGTGGCCGTGGTCCCCGGCGAGGGCCTGGCCGGCCTCTACGCCGAGGCCGGCGCCACTGCCGTGCTGGCCCGCCCCGGCGAGCCCCCGGCCAGCGGCGAAATCGTCGAGGCGGTGCGCAGGGCGCACGCGCGCGAGGTGGTCCTGCTGCCCAACGACGCCGACCTGCGCGACATCGTCGCGGCGGCGGCCGAACAGGTCCGCGGCGAGGGCGTCCGGGTCGCCCTGATCCCGACGCGTTCGGCGGTCCAGGGCATCGCCGCCCTCGCGGTGCACGAGCCGGACCGCCGCTTCTACGAGGACGTGGTCGCCATGACCTCGGCGGCCGGCGCCACCCGCCACGCCGAGGTCACCGTCGCCGAGCACCGGTCCTGGACCACGGCGGGCATCTGCCAGGCCGGGGACGTCCTCGGCCTCATCGAGGGCGACGTGGCCGTGATCGGCTCGGACGTCGCGGCCACCGCGCAGACCGTCCTGGACCGCATGCTCGCGGCGGGCGGCGAACTCGTCACCCTCGTGCTGGGCGACGACGCCCCCGACGCCGTCGCCGACTCCCTGGAGACCCGCGTCCGCGACTCCTACCTGGCCGTGGACACGGTGGTCTACCGCGGCGGCCGCCAGGGCGCGCTGCTGCTCATCGGCGTGGAATGACAGGTGGGATGACAGGTGGAATAACGTGGAATGACAGGGCGAGAGGGGCGAATCGCGCCGAGAGGGGCCCGAGCGCGTCGCTCCGGCCCGTGGACGCCCCCTCTGACCAGGTGTTTCCCGGCACGTCTACGGCATTGTCAGTGCCGTGGTGTGCAATGGATCTCGTGCACGCACCGCGAGAATCCCTGCGACAGCCGCTGAAGCCGGTGCTCGGCCCCGCCACCGCGAAGGTGATGGCCGAGCACCTCGGGCTGCACACCGTCGGCGACCTCCTCCACCACTACCCGCGCCGGTACGAGGAGCGGGGCCAGCTCACCCACCTCGCCGACCTGCCCATGGACGAGCACGTCACGGTGGTCGCCCAGGTCGCCGACGCGCGCCTGCACAGCTTCGCCTCCTCCCGGGCGCCGCGCGGCAAGGGCCAGCGCCTGGAGGTGACGATCACCGACGGCAGCGGCAGACTCCAGCTCGTCTTCTTCGGCGCCGGCGTGCACAAGCCGCACAAGGACCTGCTGCCGGGCACCCGCGCGATGTTCGCGGGCAAGGTCTCCGTCTTCAACCGCCGCCTCCAACTGGCCCACCCGGCCTACGAACTGCTGAAGGGCGGCGCCGACGACCCGGAGGAGACCGTCGAGTCCTGGGCCGGCGCCCTGATCCCGATGTACCCGGCCACGGCCAAGCTGGAGTCGTGGAAGATCGCCAAGGCCGTGCAGACCGTGCTGCCCACCGCCCAGGAGGCGCTGGACCCGCTGCCCGAGTCGCTGCGCGACGGCCGCGGCCTGGTCACGCTGCCCGAGGCGCTGCTCAGGATCCACCGCCCGCACACCAAGGCGGACATCGAGGACGCCCGCGCCCGGCTGAAGTGGGACGAGGCGTTCGTCCTCCAGGTCGCCCTCGCCCGCCGCCGGCACGCGGAGGCCCAACTCCCCGCCGTCGCCCGCCGCCCCCGCCCGGACGGCCTCCTCGCCGCGTTCGACGACCGCCTCCCCTTCACCCTCACCGAGGGCCAGCAGAAGGTCTCCCGCGAGATCTTCGACGACCTGGCCGCCGAACACCCCATGCACCGCCTGCTCCAGGGCGAGGTGGGCTCGGGCAAGACCATGGTGGCGCTGCGCGCGATGCTCGCCGTCGTCGACGCGGGCGGGCAGGCCGCGATGCTGGCGCCCACCGAGGTGCTGGCCCAGCAGCACCACCGGTCGATCACGGAGATGATGGGCGAGCTGGCCGAGCAGGGCCTGCTGGGCGGCGCCGAGCACGCGACCAAGGTGGTGCTGCTCACCGGCTCCATGGGCGCGGCGGCCCGCCGTCAGGCGCTGCTCGACCTGGCCACCGGCGAGGCGGGCGTCGTCATCGGCACCCACGCCCTCATCGAGGACAAGGTGCGGTTCCACGACCTCGGACTCGTGGTCGTCGACGAGCAGCACCGCTTCGGCGTGGAGCAGCGCGACGCCCTGCGCGGCAAGGGCGACCGCCTGGGGGAGAAGCGGACCCCGCACCTGCTGGTCATGACCGCCACGCCCATCCCGCGCACCGTCGCGATGACCGTCTTCGGCGACCTGGAGACCTCGGTCCTGGACCAGCTCCCGGCCGGGCGCTCGCCCATCGCCAGCCATGTCGTCCCGGCCGCCGACAAACCGCACTTCCTGTCCCGGGCCTGGGAGCGGGTGCGCGAGGAGGCGGCCAAGGGGCACCAGGCGTACGTGGTCTGCCCGCGCATCGGGGACTCCCTGGACAAGCCGGACGGACCCGGCGGCCCGAATAAGGGCGCCGGGAAGCAGTCCGCGCAGGACGAGGCCGAGAAGCGCCCGCCGCTCGCCGTCGTGGACGTGGCCGACCAGCTCGCCCAGGGACCCCTTCAGGGCCTGCGGGTGGAGGTGCTGCACGGCAGGATGCCGCCCGACGACAAGGACGCGGTGATGCGCCGCTTCGCGGCCGGGGAGACCGACGTCCTGGTCGCCACCACCGTCATCGAGGTCGGCGTCAACGTCCCCAACGCCACCGCGATGGTGATCATGGACGCCGACCGCTTCGGCGTCTCCCAGCTCCACCAGCTCCGCGGCCGGGTCGGCCGCGGCTCGGCGCCCGGCCTGTGCCTGCTGGTCACCGAGATGCCCGAGGCGAGCGCCGCCCGGCAGCGGCTCAACGCGGTGGCAGCCACGCTCGACGGCTTCGAGCTGTCCCGCATCGACCTCGAACAGCGCCGCGAGGGCGACGTGCTCGGCCAGGCCCAGTCCGGCGCCCGGTCCAGCCTGCGGGTGCTCGCCGTCATCGACGACGAGGAGGTCATCGCCGAGGCCCGCGAGGAGGCCGCCGCGGTCGTGGCCGCCGACCCCGGCCTGGAGGGCCTGCCCGCCCTGCGCACGGCCCTGGACGCCCTGCTGGACGAGGAGCGCGAGCAGTTCCTCGACAAGGGATGACGAGAAGCGGCCCGAGGCGCCGAGGAGCGGCAGAGGGCGGCGAAGAGTCAGGAAGGGTGACGACGCTCCTTGCCGCGAAGGCGGGAGAGGCGGCCGAGGCGGCGGGCAGGGCGGCTGAGCGGGACTGACGGGGTGGAAGGGGAGCAGGACTGACAGACTGGGTGGCGAACGACCGCCGTCCGCCCCGTCCGCCTGACCGCGCGCCGCCGGCCGGCCCCGCCGCCCCACCGCCTGACGAAGACCCGAGGACCCCAGGACATGACCCGCGTGATCGCCGGCCGGGCCGGTGGACGCCGTCTCGCCGTACCCCCGGGCAACGGGACCCGGCCGACCTCGGACCGGGCGCGCGAGGGCCTGTTCTCCACCTGGCAGGCCCTCCTGGGCGGCCCGCTCGACGGCGAACGGGTCCTCGACCTGTACGCCGGCTCGGGTGCCGTCGGACTGGAGGCGCTGTCCCGCGGCGCCGGGCACGCGCTGCTCGTCGAGGCCGACGCCCGAGCCGTCCGCACCGTCCGCGACAACGTGCGCTCCCTCGCCCTGCCCGGCGCCGAGGTGCGGGCGGGCAAGGCGGAGCAGGTCGTCCAGTCGCCGCCGCCCGCCGAGCCGTACGACCTCGTCTTCCTGGACCCGCCGTACGCCGTCTCGGACGGCGATCTTGGAGAGATCCTGCTCACACTCCGCTCGCGGGGGTGGCTCGCGGCGGGCGCCCTCGTCACCGTGGAGCGCAGCACCAGAGGCGGGGACTTCCGGTGGCCGGCCGGGTTCGACGCGATCAGGGCCCGCCGCTACGGCGAGGGAACGTTTTGGTACGGTCGCGCCGCCTCTACGTGCGAAGACGCACGATGACCGGACCGGAGAGCGAGGGAACTCAAGTGCGCCGCGCCGTCTGTCCCGGGTCGTTCGACCCCATCACCAACGGGCACCTCGACATCATCGCCCGCGCCTCCCGCCTGTACGACGAGGTCTACGTGGCGGTGATGATCAACCAGGCCAAGAAGGGCCTGTTCGAGATCGAGGAGCGGATCGACCTCATCCGGGAGGTCACCGCCGACTTCGGCAACGTCCGCGTCGAGTCCTTCCACGGCCTCCTCGTCGACTTCTGCAAGCAGCGCGACATCCCCGCCATCGTCAAGGGCCTGCGCGCGGTCAGCGACTTCGACTACGAACTCCAGATGGCCCAGATGAACAACGGCCTCACCGGCGTCGAGACGCTGTTCGTGCCCACCAACCCCGCCTACAGCTTCCTGTCGTCGTCCCTGGTCAAGGAAGTCGCCGCCTGGGGCGGCGACGTGGCCCAACTGGTGCCGCCGCAGGTCCTCCAGGCGCTGTCCGGGCGGCTCGGCGAGCGCTGATCCGCTGACGTCCCGTCACCCGCTGTCCGGGGGTCGCCCCGTGGCGGTACGGTCGTCCCGTCCGTTCCCCCCATCGGCAGGAAGTGGCGAGCACACCGTGGACGTGCAGAAGAAGCTCGACGAGATCGCCGCCGCGGTCTCCGGCGCCCGGTCCATGCCCATGTCGGCGTCGTGCGTCGTCAACCGGGCCGACCTGCTCGCGCTGCTGGAGGAGGTGCGCCAGGCGCTGCCCGGCTCGCTCGCGCAGGCGCAGGAACTGATCGGCGGCCGCGAGCAGATGGTCGAGGACGCCCGCCGCGAGGCCGAGCAGATCATCGAGACCGCGCACGCCGAGCGCGGCTCCCTCGTCTCCGGCACCGAGGTCGCCCTGCGCTCCCAGGCCGAGGCCGACCGCATCCTCACCGAGGCCCGCACCGAGGCCGAAGAGGTCCGCGCCGACGCCGACGACTACGTCGACTCCAAGCTCGCCAACTTCGAGGTGGTCCTCACCAAGACGCTCGGCTCGGTCGGCCGCGGCCGGGAGAAGCTGCTCGGCACCGGCCCCGGCCTCGACGAGGAGGGCTACGAGGACGAGGACGCCCCCGAGCGCAGCCACGACCCGGAGACCCTGCGCCGCACCGCCGACGCCTACGTCGACGCCAAACTGGGCGCCTTCGAGGCCGTCCTGGCCAAGACCCTGGAGGCGGTCGGCCGCGGCCGGCAGAAGCTGCACGGACGGATCGCCACCGACGACCTCGGCGCCCTGGCCGACGACACCACCACCGTGCGGCACTCCAGCGACGCCGACTACCTCGCCGACCTGGCCGCCCTCGCCGACGCCCCGGCCGCGCCCGCCGGGCGCCCCGCCCGGCCGCCCCAGCCCGCGCAACCGGCGTACGAGCCGCAGCCCGCCTACGGCTACCAGCAGCCCGCGCAGGCCGACCCCTACGGCGGCTACCCGCAGGACTACGGCCAGCAGGACCCGTACGGCTACCCGCAGGCCGACCCGTACGCCGCCGGCGGCTACGCCCCGGCGGCCGGCGCCGCCTTCCAGAACTACGCCGAGAGCTACGAGGAGGCGTACGACGAGCGCTACGACGCCTCGCACCCGGGCGCCTTCCCCACCGGTCAGGTCCCGCACCAGCCGGACCACCAGTCCCACGCGTCGCAGCAGCAGTCGCACGCGTCCCCGCAGGACTACGCCCTGGACGAGACCAGCCTCTTCGACACCGGCATGATCAGCGCCGAACAGCTCAGGGCGTACGAGCAGGGCCGCGGCCTCTAGAACCCTCATAAGCGCTCCCGGCGCCCCCTGGCGGGGCGGCGGCGGGTGTGGCGCGGCGGCTCCCGGGCGCCGGATTGGGCCGAAAGCGAATGGTCCAGTATCCTGGCTGTTCGGTCGCGCCTACGTCCGCGATCCCCGCTGCCCGGAAGCACCGCCGGGACGGCGTCCCTCCGAGTTCGGAAGCCGAAAGCAGGAATGGCTCACAAAGTCCGCCTCGACCACCGCAACCCTCTCGTGTTCGACACGCACGAGCTGGGTCGGCGTCCTGGCGCGCTCCAGCGCCTGACCCGCACGGTCGACGCTCCCCGGGACCTCGGCATCGCGGGAGTGATCGGAGTGCCGCAAGGCGCCCCGGTCGCACTCGACCTCCGCCTGGAGTCGGTGATGGACGGCGTGCTCGTCACCGGCGCCGCCCGTGCACAGGCCGAGGGGGAGTGCGTAAGGTGTCTGGAGCCGGTCGGGCTGGAGCTCGAAGCGGACTTCCAGGAGATGTTCTCGTACCCTGACGCCGACGACCGGGGCCGCGTGATCGCGGAACCGGGCGATGACGCCGAGGACGACGAGGACAGGCTCTTCCTCGAGGACGGACTCTTCGACCTCGAGGCCGTGCTGCGCGATGCGGTGGTGCTCGCACTGCCCATGCAGCCGGTGTGCCAGGACGACTGCGCGGGTCTGTGCTCCGAGTGCGGAGCGCGGCTCACGGACGATCCGGACCACCACCATGACGCCGTCGACATCCGTTGGGCGTCATTGCAGGGACTCGCCGAAACCATGACGGACGGCGAGAAGGACGAGATGAGCGGCGCCGAACCTGGCGTCGACGAGAAGCAGGAGAAGTAGCCGTGGCTGTTCCGAAGCGGAAGATGTCGCGCAGCAACACGCGCCACCGCCGGTCGCAGTGGAAGGCTGCGGTCCCCACCCTGGTTGCGTGCGAGCGCTGCCACGAGCCCAAGCAGCAGCACATCGCGTGCCCGTCTTGCGGCACCTACAACAAGCGCCAGGTCCTCGAGGTCTGAGCGGCTGGTGAGAGGCACCGTGTCCACTGCCAGGAAGGCAGACAACGCCGCCAAGGCGGACAACACAGCCTCGTCCCACACGCTTCTGGAAGGGCGGCTCGGCTACCGGCTCGAGTCCGCCCTTCTGGTGCGTGCGCTGACCCACCGTTCCTACGCGTACGAGAACGGCGGCCTGCCGACGAACGAGCGGCTGGAGTTCCTCGGTGACTCCGTCCTCGGCCTCGTCGTCACGGACACGCTGTACCGGGTCCACCCCGACCTGCCCGAAGGCCAACTGGCCAAGCTGCGGGCCGCGGTGGTCAACTCGCGTGCGCTGGCGGAGGTGGGCCGCGGGCTCGACCTCGGCTCCTTCATCCGGCTCGGCCGCGGTGAAGAGGGCACGGGCGGCCGGGACAAGGCGTCCATCCTCGCCGACACCCTCGAAGCGGTGATCGGCGCGGTCTATCTCGACCAGGGCCTCGACGCGGCCTCCGAACTGGTGCACCGCCTGTTCGACCCGCTGATCGAGAAGTCCTCCAACCTCGGCGCCGGCCTGGACTGGAAGACGTCGCTCCAGGAGCTGACCGCGACCGAAGGACTCGGCGTCCCCGAGTACGCGGTCACGGAGACCGGCCCCGACCACGAGAAGACCTTCACCGCTGCTGCCCGCGTCGGAGGCGTCTCGTACGGCACCGGCACCGGCCGCAGCAAGAAGGAGGCGGAGCAGCAGGCCGCCGAGTCCGCCTGGCGGGCCATCCGGGCCGCCGCGGACGAGCGCGCCAAGACGGCCGAGCCGGCCGGGGAGGCCGTCAGGGACGGCGACCCGTCGCCCGCCACCGCCTGAAGCTCTGTTCCGAACATCGCCGAAGCGCCCGCCTCCCGTCCACGACGCCGGGGCGGGCGCTCGGCTCATCCAGCGGTCCACAGGGGGGCCCGATGCCCGAGTTGCCCGAGGTCGAGGTCGTCCGGCGCGGCCTTCAGCGGTGGGTCGCCCACCGGACCGTCGCCGACGTCGAGGTGCTGCACCCGCGCGCCGTGCGCCGCCATCTCGCGGGCGCCGACGACTTCGCGCACCGGCTGAAGGGCCACCGGATCGGCACGCCGAGCCGCCGCGGCAAGTACCTGTGGCTGCCCCTCGACGACACCCCGCAGGCGATCCTCGCCCACCTCGGCATGAGCGGCCAACTCCTCGTCCAGCCGCAGGAGTCGGCCGCCGAGAAGCACCTGCGCATCCGGGTCCGCTTCGCCGACGAGCTGCACACCGAACTCCGCTTCGTCGACCAGCGCACCTTCGGCGGCCTGTCGCTGCACGAGACGGGGCCGGACGGACTGCCCGACGTCATCGCCCACATCGCCCGCGACCCCCTCGACCCGCTCTTCGACGACGAGGGCTTCCACCAGGCGCTGCGGCGCAAGCGCACCACGATCAAACGCGCCCTGCTCGACCAGTCGCTGATCAGCGGCGTCGGCAACATCTACGCCGACGAGGCGCTGTGGCGGGCGCGCGTCCACTACGAGCGCCCCACGGCCGGCTTCACCCGCCCGCGCACGGCCGAACTCCTCACCCACATCCGGGACGTGATGAACGCGGCGCTCGCCGCCGGAGGCACCAGCTTCGACAGCCTCTACGTCAACGTCAACGGCGAGTCCGGCTACTTCGACCGCACCCTGGAGGCCTACGGCCGCGAGGGCCTGCCCTGCCGACGCTGCGCCACGCCGATACGCCGCCGCCCATGGATGAACCGCTCCAGCTACTACTGCCCCGTGTGTCAGCGGGCGCCGCGGGCGCTGTCGTAGCGCTCCCGGGCGGCCAGCACCTCGTCCATCCGGCCCTCCACGCAGTGGATCAGGGCCAGCAGCCGTCCGGCGACCTCGCGGCCCAAGCCGGTCAGCTCGTAGTCGACCCGGGGCGGGTTCACGGGCTGGGCCTCGCGGTGCACCAGGCCGTCCCGCTCCAGGGCATGGAGGGTCTGGGACAGCATCTTCTCGCTCACGCCGTCCACCCGGCGGCGCAACTCGTTGAACCGGAGCGAGCCGTGGTATAGCGCGCCGACGGTCAGCACGCCCCAGCGCCCGGTGATGTGCTCCAGCGTGCCGCGCGAGGGGCACGCCTTGGCGAACACGTCATAGGGCAGCTCCCGCTCCGCGGCGCCCTCCTGCGTGATGCTCATGACCGAAGAATACGCCACCACAGCGCAAACCGACAGATTGCGCTAACCAGCGGTTAGTGCTCGTGTGCCCCGTCGCGTTCTCGCTCGGACCTAGCTGGAGGCGTCGTCCCCGGCGTCGCCGTCTTGTTCTGCTGCCGGGAGGGCGCCGCGCTCGGCTGACGTCTCTCCGTTCCCCGGCTCCTCGGCGCCGCCTTGCCGCCCGGTGAGGAAGACGCCCACCACGGCCGCTACGTCGACACCGCCGACGACGGCGGCCCAAGCAGGCTCGCCCATGACCGCCAGCGTGATCGCCAAAGAGGCCATGATCGCGAGCGCCGCCAAGGCGAGGACCTGGCCGCGACTGGCGAGCTTGTACGCATGCGAGATCTCGAGATCGTCCACGCCGTGACGGTGATCCTGCTCCCGCTCCGCCATGGCCATGATGCGTTCGGCGAAGCCGGCCTGGATCGCTTCGTACCCCGCCAGCGTGGCCGGGTCCGGTATCGGGCCGCTGTGGCGTCGAACCTCGGACCGGACTACCCGCCTGACCTGCTGCAACGTCTTCGGCTCAAGCAGTGTGCCCTCTACTGCCTCCGCTTCGGACGGGACCAGCTCACCGCCTGAGACGGATGCCTCTACCGAGGCGTGGTGCCCGCCGCCCTCGTCTGGCTCGCCTTCGCCGTCTGGCTCGCCTTCGCCACGGCTCGACGCAGGTCCGCGCCCACCCTCTGCCAATCGGACTCCTTGCCAGATGTTCCCGACGCTCGACGCCGCAGCGCCCGATATGTGGCCGTCCCCGCGAGATCGAGCAGAGACGCTGCCCCCACCAGGGCTGCTGATGAGCGCTTCCCACGCTTCGACACAGCTCTCCTCCTTCGGCGACGGCTCTCCGACTGTCTTCCCTGAGAGTACCTAGACCGCTCTCGCCCCGTCACCGTCTGGACCGTGAACGAACTGCGAAACGCGGCGCCCGTCCGACCGCCCCAGAACGGCCCTCAGTGCTCTGAACTGCGACGTCAGTAGCCGAAGTCCTGCGTCCACCACGGTCCGCCCGCGCCGAAGTGCACGCCCACGCCCAGGGTCTTGAAGTCGCAGTTCAGTATGTTGGCCCGGTGGCCGGGGCTGTTCATCCAGGCCGTCATCACCGCCGCCGCGTCGGCCTGGCCGCGGGCTATGTTCTCGCCGCCCAGGCCGGTGATGCCCCGCTTCGCCGCCCGGTCCCAGGGGGTGGCCCCGCTGGGGTCGGTGTGGTCGAAGAAGCCCTGCTCGGCCATGGCCGTGCTGAAGCCCTCGGCCAGCGAGGTCAGCGGGCCGTTCGCGGTGAGGGGGTGGCATCCCGCCTGCGCCCGCTCCTGGTTCACCAGCCGCAGCACCTCCGCCTCGGCGGCGGCCTCGGCGGAGGCCGCCGCGGGCGGACGGGTGCTCGGCGCGGTCGGCGCCGCGGTGCGAGCCGGCGCGTCCGGGCTCGGGGCGGCCTGCGGGGCCTGGGAGCCAGCGGTCCGGCCGGGCGCGGTCGTCGGCTTCGCGGACGGCGCCGCGGGCGCGGACGACGCGGAGGCGGAGGGCGCCGCCGAGGGGGCGGAGGGCGCGGAGGAGGCGGACTGCGTCGGCACGGCGGACCGGCCGGCGCCGCGGTCGGCGCCCGAGCCGCCCGGCCGGGCGCCAGGAAGCGCGTCACCGGAGGCGCCGCCCTGCTCGGAGGCGCTGTTGGTGGGCGTGCCGGCGGCCTGCACCTGGTCGGCGGTGCTGTCGTCGCCGCCCAGCCGGTAGTTCTGGAGGCCGGGGACGGCCCCGGTGGCGACGGCGACCGTGCCCAGGGCGACGGCGGCCGAGACGCCGAGCAGTCCCGTGCGGACCGGCGCGGCCGCCTTCTTCCGGCGGCGGTGACCGGTCCCGCGCCGCGCGTCGCCGGAGGGCCGGAAGCCGTCGGACGGGAAGCTCCCGGTCGGGAAGTCTCCGGAGGGGAAGCTCCCGGAGGTGAAGTCCCGAGACGGGAAGCTCCCGGACGGGAAGTCTCCAGAGCGGTAGTCCCCCGACGGGAAGCCCCCGGGCGTGAGGAGCGCGGTGTCGGCGGTGCGGGCGTGGGCGTCGTCGGCCGCGGAGAAGTCCTCGCCGACGAAACCCGGGACGTCGCGGAAGTCCCCGAGATCCCCGAAGTTCCCGAGGTCCCCCAGGACTCCGAGGTCAGGGAAGTCCCCGAACTGCATCGAGTCCCCGTAATCCATGGAGTCCCCGAAGGGTATGGAGTCCCTGAACTGCATGGAGTCCCCGAAGGGGGCCTGACGCACGGTCCCGTAGGAGTCCTCACGCGCCGTCGCGTAGGCGTCCTCGTACCGGCCCTGGTTGAGGTAGGGCGCGATGCCCATGCGGTCGTCCGCGAGCGCGACCCCGCCGTTCGGGCCCGGTGCGTACGAGCCGGGCCGGTCGGCGGCCCCCGTGGTGCGGTCCGTGGCGGCGCGTCCGGCGTCCGGGCGTCGGTGGCGTCCCATGTCCTGGCCTTCCTCGTCCCGGCGGCCGCTGCGAGCTCTGAGCCGCGCCGGTCAACCGAACTCACTCAATCGAGTGAGTTTCTTGTGAAGTTCTTTGGAGCGGGACGGTACCGCATGGCACGGGTGGCGGAAGTGCCCAGAGTGACATTGCCCGGTTAGGTTGCAGTCATGAGCGAGGATGTTCGACTGGTCGCGTGGGTGCGCGGACAGGTCCAGGGAGTGGGTTTCCGCTGGTTCACCCGGGCGCGGGCGCTGGAGATCGGCGGCCTGCGCGGCTTCGCCGTGAATCTGGGCGACGGACGGGTGCAGGTGGTGGCCGAGGGCCCGCGCGAAGCGTGTCAAGGGCTCCTCGACTGGCTCCAGGGCAGCGACACGCCCGGTCGGGTAGACGGCGTCACCGAGATCTGGGACACACCGCGCGGCGGCTACGACGACTTCGCCATCCGCTGAGCGCGGCGCCGCCCGCGTCGGCGCGCAGGCCGCCCGACCCGCCGCGAGCGGACCGCCCGGACGGAAAAGAAGCAGGTGATCGGCGAGAAGCGCTTCTCAGCGCTTGTCTTCGGGAGCCGCGCGAGGCAGGATGCTCGCCACGCCCCCAGGGGCCCGCAGGAGCCGCCGCGCCACCCCCGCCGGCGTCGTACTCCCGGGCCCCCCGCCGATACGGGGTGTGATCGTGTTGACCGTCAAACTTTTTGGTGAGACGCTGAAAGCCCGCGCACCTTAGCTGTTTGGCATGGATGAACGGCAGCAAAACTCCACAGTGCCAAGCACCGCGGGTGCGAATCCCTCACGACCCACACCGATTCGATCGGTCACTCAGTGTGGAGGACCATCCATCATGGCAAAGGCGCTTCTCGGTTACGTCGGTGGCTCCGACCCTCGACTCCTCGCCGAGATGCGACGGCTCCAGCAGCGCGTCCAGGACCTGGAATCCGAGCTCGTACGGATCCAGGCGGAGAACGACGTGCTGGCGGCTGCCGCTTCTCACGACCCGATCATGGAGCGCGTCGACGCACACCAGGCGGAGCCTGCGCTGACCTGATCACCGCCTCACCTCACGACACAGTGGTCGGGCCGCACAAGTCCACCGCTCGGCTCTCAGAGTTGCAAGGGACGCTTCGGCGTCCCTTCTTTCTTGCCGCCCCCGCCTCCTGCGCTTCTCGCGTGCCCGTGGTGTGCCTCCCCGCCCCGCCCCCGGCTCGCGCCTCGTGGCCCCGCCTGCCCCCGCCCCTCCTTCGGTGAAGGGCCTCGCCAAGGCCCCCACGCCGGCGACTCCGCGCGTCCTTCGCGAAGGCCCCCTCCCGGCCTCCGCCGCCCCCGCCGGTCCTTTCACGTCTTCAACGTCTGGTGTGCCCTGCGCGTTCACCAGTGAAACCGCGCGGTTGCGAGGGTTCGTGGAATGGGGTAGGGGCGGCGGGTAGAGTCCGGCGGCGTGCATCTCAAGGCCCTGACCCTCCGCGGCTTCAAGTCGTTCGCCTCCGCGACCACGCTCCGCTTCGAACCGGGGATCACCTGCGTCGTCGGCCCGAACGGCTCGGGCAAGTCCAACGTCGTGGACGCGCTGAGCTGGGTCATGGGAGAACAGGGCGCCAAGTCGCTGCGCGGCGGCAAGATGGAGGACGTCATCTTCGCCGGCACCACCGGCCGCCCCCCGCTCGGCCGCGCCGAGGTGTCCCTCACCATCGACAACTCCGACGGCGCGCTGCCCATCGAGTACGCCGAGGTCACCATTACGCGGATCATGTTCCGCAACGGCGGCAGCGAGTACCGGCTCAACGGCGACACCTGCCGGCTGCTCGACATCCAGGAGCTGCTGTCCGACTCCGGCATCGGCCGCGAGATGCACGTCATCGTCGGGCAGGGCCAGCTCGACTCCGTGCTGCACGCCGATCCCATGGGCCGCCGCGCCTTCATCGAGGAGGCCGCGGGCGTCCTCAAGCACCGCAAGCGCAAGGAGAAGGCGCTGCGCAAACTGGACGCGATGCAGGCCAACCTGGCCCGCGTCCAGGACCTCACCGACGAACTGCGCCGCCAGCTCAAACCGCTGGGCCGGCAGGCGGCGGCAGCCCGCAGGGCGGCCGTCATCCAAGCCGATCTGCGCGACGCCCGGCTGCGCCTGCTCGCCGACGACCTGGTGCGCCTGCGCGGGGCGCTGCAAGCGGAGATCGCGGACGAGACCGCCCTGAAGGAGCGCCGGGAGGCCGCCGAGCAGGAGCTGCGCCGGGCACTGCGGCGCGAGGCGCTGCTGGAGGACGAGGTGCGCCGGCTCGCCCCGCGCCTCCAGCGCGCCCAGCAGACCTGGTACGAGCTGTCCCAGCTCGCCGAACGGGTCCGCGGCACGGCCTCGCTCGCGGACGCCCGGGTCAGGAGCGCGACCTCCGCGCCCCCCGAGGAGCGGCGCGGACGCGACCCCGAGGATCTGGAGCGTGAGGCGGCGCGCGTCCGCGAGCAGGAAGCCGAGCTGGAGGCGGCGCTGGAGGCGGCCGAACGGGCGCTGGAGGACACCGCGGCCCACCGCGCCGAGCTGGAGCGCCTGCTCGCCGCCGAGGAACGCCGGCTGAAGGACGCCGCCCGCGCCCTCGCCGACCGCCGCGAGGGCCTGGCCCGGCTGAGCGGCCAGGTGAACGCCGCCCGCTCGCGCGCCGCCTCCGCGCAGGCCGAGATCGACCGGCTGACCGCCGCCCGGGACGAGGCCCAGGACCGGGCCGTCCAGGCGCAGGAGGAGTACGAGGCCCTGCGCGCCGAGGTCGACGGTCTGGACGCCGACGACAGCGAACTGGCCGAGCGGCATGGGAGCGCGAAGGCGGAACTGGCCGCGGCGGAGACCGCCCTCGCCGCCGCCCGCGAGGCGGTCACCGCGGCCGAGCGGCGGCGGGCGGCGACCCTGGCCCGGCACGACGCCCTGGCGCTGGGCCTGCGCCGCAAGGACGGCACCGGGGCCCTTCTCGACGCCGGGGACCGGCTCGGCGGCCTGCTCGGTCCGGCCGCCGGACTGCTGACCCTCGCCCCCGGCCACGAGGTCCCGCTGGCCGCCGCCTTCGGCGCCGCGGCGGACGCGCTGGCCTTCGCCGGCCCCGCCGAGGCCGCCGAGGCCCTGCGCCTGCTGCGCAAACAGGACGCGGGCCGGGCCGCGCTGCTGCTCAGCGGCGCACCCGAAGACCCCCAGGCGCCGGAAGCCCCCCAGACCCCCGAAGCCGCCGAGGCCCCTTACGCCTCCCAGGCCCCCGAGACCCCTCACGCTTCCGAAGCCCCCCAAACTCGCGAAGCCGCCGAAGCCGCCGAAGCCGCCGAAGCCGCCGAAGCCGCCGAAGCCGCCGAAGCCGCCGAAGCCGCCGAAGCCGACCAAACTCGCCAGGTCCCCCAGGTCCCCCAGGTCCCCCAGGTCCCTCACACCCTCCAGGCCCCCGAGGCCCCTCACGCCCCCGAAGCCCCCCAAACTCGCGAAGCCCCCCAGGCCCCTCACACTCCCCAAGCCCCCGAGGCGGCCGAGGCCCCCGAAGCCGCTGAGATCCCTCACGCCCCCGAAGCCACCCACGTCACCCACGTCACCCACGCCCCCGAGGCCACCGCGTCCCCGCCGCCGCGCGCCGACGCCCTGCTCTTCGCCGTCGACCTGGTCCAAGGCCCCGCCAAGTTGATGCCGTCCGTGCGCAGGCTGCTGCGCGGCGTCGTCGTGGTCGCCACCCTGGAGGACGCCGAGGACCTGATCCGCGCCCACCCCCGCCTCACCGCCGTCACCGCCGAGGGCGACCTGCTCGCGGCGCACCTGGCCCACGGGGGTTCCGCCGGGGCGCCCAGCCTGCTGGAGGTGCAGGCGTCCGTCGACGAGGCCGCCGCCGAACTCCGGCAGCTCGCCGTGCGCTGCGAGGAGCTGGCCGAGGACCAGCGGCGGGCCGCCGAGCGGCGCGCGCGGTGCGCCGCGCTCGTCGAGGAGCTGGGGGAGCGGCGCCGGACCGCCGACCGGGAGAAGTCGGCCGTCGCGCAGCAGCTCGGCGCCCTCGCCGGGCAGGCGCGCGGCGCCGCCGGGGAGGCCGAGCGCTCCGCCGCGGCGGCGGCCCGCGCCCAGGACGCCCTGGACCAGGCGCTCCAGGAGGTCGAGGAACTCGCCGAGCGGCTGGCCGTCGCCGAGGAGGCGCCGGTCGAGGAGGAGCCCGACACCTCGGTGCGCGACCGGCTCTCCGCCGACGGGGCCAACGCCCGGCAGACCGAGATGGAGGCCCGCCTCCAGGTCCGTACGCACGAGGAGCGGGTCAAGGGGCTCGCGGGCCGGGCGGACTCCCTGGACCGGGCCGCCCGCGCCGAACGCGAGGCACGCGCGCGGGCGGAGCAGCGGCGGGCGAGGCTGCGGCACGAGGCGGCCGTCGCCGGGGCCGTGGCCTCGGGCGCGCGGCAACTGCTGGCGCACATCGAGGTCTCGGTGGCCCGCGCGGAGCGGGAGCGGGCCGCCGCCGAGGCGGCCAAGGCGCGCGGCGAGCAGGAGCTGACCGGCGCCCGCACCCAGGGCCGCGACCTGAAGGCGGAGCTGGACAAGCTGACCGACTCCGTGCACCGGGGCGAGGTGCTCGGCGCGGAGAAGCGGCTGCGCATCGAGCAACTGGAGACGAGGGCGCTGGAGGAGCTGGGCGTCGAGCCGGCCGTGCTGGCAGAGGAGTACGGGCCGCACCAGCCGGTGCCGCCCTCGCTCCCGGCCGAGGGCGAGCAGCTCCCGGACGACCCCGGGCACCCCCGCAACCGGCCCCGGCCCTTCGTCCGGGCCGAGCAGGAGAAGCGGCTGAAGGCCGCCGAGCGCGCCTACCAGCAGCTCGGCAAGGTGAACCCGCTGGCCCTGGAGGAATTCGCGGCGCTGGAGGAGCGGCACGCGTTCCTCGGCGAGCAACTGGAGGACCTGAAGAAGACCCGGGCCGACCTGCTTCAGGTGGTCAAGGAGGTCGACGAGCGCGTGGAGCAGGTGTTCACCGACGCCTATCGGGACACCGCCCGCGAGTTCGAGGGGGTCTTCGGGCGGCTCTTCCCGGGCGGCGAGGGCCGGCTGGTGCTGACCGACCCGGACAGCATGCTCACCACGGGCGTGGACGTGGAGGCCCGCCCGCCGGGCAAGAAGGTCAAGCGGCTGTCCCTGCTGTCCGGCGGCGAGCGCTCGCTGACCGCGGTCGCGCTGCTGGTGTCCATCTTCAAGGCGAGGCCGAGCCCGTTCTACGTGATGGACGAGGTCGAGGCCGCCTTGGACGACACCAACCTCCAGCGGCTGATCCGGATCATGCAGGAGCTTCAGGAGGCGTCCCAGCTCATCGTGATCACCCACCAGAAGCGCACCATGGAGGTGGCCGACGCGCTGTACGGGGTCTCCATGCAGGGCGACGGTGTGTCGAAGGTCATCAGCCAGCGGCTGCGCTAGCCGACCCGCGGGCGCGACGACCGCGGCGGCCCATGTCGCCGTGTGCGCGTGGGACTTCGAGGTAGGCACCCCGTGTCTGCTGCTTGACTTCATAACTTGAACGCAAGCCGACATGTCGATCGGGAAAAAAGTCACATCAGATGAACTATGGACTTCGAAACTTGAAGTCATAGTCTCTGCCACGTTGCTTTCACCTTCAGATCTCACGATCTGAGAGGGCTGACCCCCACCCCGGCAGCGTTGCCGGTGTGCCCGAGGAGTACACGTGACCAGCACAGCGCAGGCGCCCAGGCCAGGAGCCGGCACGGCTCACCCCGATCATCTCGGGCATGTCGTCTTCATCGCCGCGGCGGCGGCCATGGGCGGCTTCCTCTTCGGCTACGACAGCTCCGTGATCAACGGCGCCGTCGAGGCCATCCGGAGCCGTTACGACATCGGCTCCGCCGCGCTGGCCCAGGTCATCGCCATCGCCCTGATCGGCTGCGCCATCGGCGCCGCGACCGCCGGCCGCATAGCGGACCGCATCGGCCGCATCCGCTGCATGCAGATCGCCGCCGCCCTGTTCACCGTCAGCGCCGTCGGCTCCGCCCTGCCGTTCGCCCTGTGGGACCTCGCTTTGTGGCGCATCGTCGGCGGCTTCGCCATCGGCATGGCCTCGGTCATCGGCCCGGCCTACATCGCCGAGGTCGCCCCGCCCGCCTACCGCGGCCGGCTCGGCTCCTTCCAGCAGGCCGCGATCGTCGTCGGCATCGCCGTCTCGCAGCTCGTCAACTGGGGGCTGCTGAACGCGGCGGGCGGCGACCAGCGCGGGCGCCTGATGGGCCTGGAGGCGTGGCAGGTCATGCTCGGCGTGATGGTCGTCCCGGCCGCCCTGTACGGCCTGCTCTCCTTCGCCATCCCCGAGTCCCCGCGCTTCCTGCTCTCCGTCGGCCGCCGTGAGCGCGCCCGGGAGATCCTCGCCGAAGTCGAGGGCAAGGGAACCGACCTCGACGCCCGCGTGGCCGAGATCGAGCACGCCATGACGCGCGAGCACAGGTCCAGCTTCAAGGACCTGCTCGGCGGCGGCTTCTTCTTCAAGCCGATCGTCTGGATCGGCATCGGCCTGTCGGTCTTCCAGCAGTTCGTCGGCATCAACGTCGCGTTCTACTACTCCTCGACGCTGTGGCAGTCGGTCGGCGTCGACCCCGCGGACTCGTTCTTCTACTCCTTCACGACGTCGATCATCAACATCGTCGGCACCGTGATCGCGATGATCTTCGTGGACCGCGTCGGCCGCAAGCCGCTCGCCCTCATCGGCTCGGTCGGCATGGCGCTCGGCCTCGGCCTGGAGGCGTGGGCGTTCTCGCACCACCTCGTCGACGGCAAGCTGCCCACTGCGCCCGGCCTGGTCGCCCTGATCGCCGCCCACGTCTTCGTGCTCTTCTTCGCCCTGTCGTGGGGCGTGGTGGTCTGGGTCTTCCTCGGCGAGATGTTCCCCAATCGGATCCGCGCCGCCGCCCTGGGCGTGGCCGCCGCCGCCCAGTGGATCGCCAACTGGGCGATCACCGCGAGCTTCCCGTCGCTGGCCGACTGGAACCTCTCCGGCACCTACGTGATCTACGCGGTCTTCGCCGCGCTCTCCATCCCGTTCGTCCTGAAGTTCGTCAAGGAGACGAAGGGCAAGGCGCTGGAGGAGATGGGCTGAGGAGATGGGCTGGGGATACGCTCCCCAGCCCCGAAAACTCGAGGAGCGGGCCACCATCCCCCGCTGACCGCCCCTCGGCACCCGGAACGCGTACGGCCCCGGCTTCCCCGTAGAAGCCGGGGCCGCACGCGTTCCAGCAGGCTCAGCGGAGGGGCCCGCGCCCACCGCGCCTTGGACCCGCGCGGGGGTTCGAGGGCGCCGTCGCGACCGACGGCGGCCTCGGGCACTCTCCGCGCGCAGGCGCAGGCGCGGGCCGGACCGACGACCCGTATCGCGAGCAGTCGTATCGCGAAGGCGCAGGCGCGGGCCGGACCGCCGTCCTCCGATCCGGTTCACGGCCTTCCGCGGTCTTTCCCTCGCGCGCGGGACGCCGCAAACGGCCTCGGGCCGGGAGCCATGCTTGATACTGGACGCGTTATGGAAACCATCATCCTTGCTGTAGTCATCGCCGTGGTGGTGCTCGGCGCGCTCGGCGGGCTCGTCGTCGGCAGCCGGCGGAGGAAGCCGCTGCCCCCGCCGCCGCCCAGCCCGCCCGACATCACCGCCCCTCCGGCCGAGCCGTCCGTCGGCGAGGAGGCCGAGACGCCGCGCGACGAGCCGCGGCGGACGATCGAGGAAGTGGACCTTCCGGACGGCTCGTCTCCCGTCGCCGTGGAGGAGCCGCCCGCGGTCGAGGAGCTATTGGCGCCGGAGATCGAGGTCCCGGCGCCCACCGCCGGCCGCCTGATCCGGCTGCGCTCCCGTCTCTCCCGGTCGCAGAACGCCCTGGGCAAGGGCCTGCTCACGCTGCTGTCCCGAGAGCACCTGGACGAGGACACCTGGGAGGAGATCGAGGACACGCTGCTCACCGCCGACGTCGGCGTGCAGCCCACCCAGGAGCTGGTCGAGCGCCTGCGCGAGCGCGTCCGGGTGCTCGGCACCCGCACCCCCGAGGAGCTGCGCGCCCTGCTCCGCGAGGAGCTGCTCACGCTGGTCGACCCCGCCATGGACCGCACGGTGAAGACCGAGCCCGCGACGAGCAAGCCGGGCATCGTGATGGTCGTCGGCGTCAACGGCACCGGCAAGACCACCACCACAGGCAAGCTGGCGCGCGTGCTGGTGGCCGACGGCCGCAGCGTGGTGCTCGGCGCCGCCGACACCTTCCGCGCCGCCGCCGCCGACCAGCTCCAGACCTGGGGCGAGCGGGTCGGCGCGTACACCGTGCGCGGGCCGGAGGCAGGCGACCCCGCCTCCGTCGCGTTCGACGCGGTGAAGGAGGGCAAGGAGATGGGCGCCGACGTGGTGCTCATCGACACCGCCGGGCGCCTGCACACCAAGACCGGTCTCATGGACGAGCTGGGCAAGGTCAAGCGCGTGGTGGAGAAGCACGCCCCGCTGGACGAGGTGCTGCTCGTGCTCGACGCCACCACCGGCCAGAACGGCCTGGTCCAGGCGCGGGTCTTCGCCGAGGTGGTCGACATCAGCGGCATCGTGCTCACCAAGCTGGACGGCACCGCCAAGGGCGGCATCGTCATCGCGGTCCAGCGCGAACTGGGCGTCCCGGTCAAGCTGATCGGTCTCGGCGAGGGGCCCGACGACCTCGCCCCGTTCGACCCGGAGGCGTTCGTCGACGCCCTCCTCGGAGACTGACCCCGCCCTTCTCGCCCCTTCCCGACGGCGCCGCGGCGCCCGCCCCCACCAGTGGGGCGGGCGCCGCCGCCATGAGAAGCCAGCGCCGCCATGAGAAGCCGCCCCCTACGAGCGGCCACGGCCACGTGCGGCCACGGCCACGAGAAGCTACGGCCACGAGCGGCCACAGCGCCGCGGGCCCTGCGCAGCAGTGGGGGAGGGGCGCTACTGGGCCGGAGACCGGTGGGCCACGTACGCCAGGGCACCGAGGAGGAGGCGGGCCTGCGGCGGGTTGCCGGCCGTGTCCAGGGCGGGCGGGCGCAGCCAGCGGGCCGGCCCCCGGCCGCCGCGGTCGGAGGGCGGCGCCGTCAGATAGGTCCCCGGGCCGAGACCGGTCAGGTCCAGCGAGGCGGGGTCGTCCCAGCCCAAGCGGTACAGCAGGCGGGGCAGCTCGGCGGCCGCCCCGGGGGCGACGAAGAAGTGGGCGCGGCCGTCCGGGGAGGCGGTCACCGGGCCGAGCGGGAGGCCCATGCGCTCCATCCGGGCCAGGGCCCGCCGCGCGGCCGGCTCGGCGACCTCGATCGCGTCGAAGACGCGCCCGACGGCCAGCATCACCGCGGCCCCGGGCAGCTCGGCCCAGGCCCGGGTCGCCTCGTCCAGCGTGGACCCGGCGGGGATCCCGGGCGCGAAATCCAGCGGATGGGCGCCGGGATCGGGGCAGTCGTCCCGGCCGCAGGAGCAGGCGCCGCCGGCGGCCCGCGCGCCCCGCACCACGTCCCAGCCCCACAGTCCGGTGTACTCGGCCACCGCCGTGCACTCCGACGAGCGGTCGGGCCGGCCGCGCCGCCGCGCGCCGGAGCGGATCTCGCGAATGCCGCCGATCGTGAAGCCCATGCCCCCTCCAACGGGTCCGCCGCCTCGCCGGTTACGTGAGGGATGCGGATCGCCTCTGTGTATGCATCACGTGTCCCGGCGCCGTCGCGGCCGGGTGGCGCTCGACGGCGTTGCGGGTGGTGCGCCCGGCGACGCGTGCCCCGTTGTGCGCCATTCCGTCGACCGGGCGTGGTTCGGTGTCAAGTGAATCGCGCGAAGGCCACGGGGGATTCATTCGAAGGGGTGGCGAATGGTGGCGTTTCTGCGAACCGCATGGCCGGACGGGTGATCGCGGCACTACGGTGAGTGCGCGAGTCCCAGGGGCACATGCCGAAATGGACATGCCGGAGGCAAGTCGGTCTTCCGTTCGACGAGTGACGATCGCGGGACGCGGGCCGGTGTCGACGGGCATTCTGAAGAGTGCTCCAGCCCACTCGGCGGCGAGCAGTCTCAGGAATGGGGGCGTTCAGTGAGCGGCAACGGCGGCAGCGGTGCGAACGCTGCGTATGCGGACAAGCGCCCCAACGAGCTGCTCACCTCGTGGTTCGTGCGCAGCGGCTGGTCCAAGGGCGAGCTGGCCCGCCAGGTCAACCGCCGGGCCCGGCGTCTGGGCGCGAACCACATCTCCACCGACACCTCGCGGGTGCGCCGCTGGCTGGACGGGGAGAACCCGCGCGAGCCGATCCCCAGGATCATGTCCGAGCTGTTCTCCGAGCGCTTCGGCTGCGTGGTCTCCGTCGAGGACCTGGGGCTGCGCGCCGCCCGCCCGACGCCCGCCGCGACCGGCGTGGACCTGCCCTGGACGGGCCCGCAGACGGTCGCCCTGCTCAGCGAGTTCTCGCGCAGCGACCTGATGCTGGCGCGGCGCGGCTTCCTCGGGACCTCGCTGGCGCTGTCCGCGGGCCCGTCCCTCATCGAGCCGTTGCAGCGCTGGCTGGTGCCCACCGCCCAGGCCGCCTCCGGCGAGCCCGAGTCGGCCGCCGCCCGCCGCCCCGGCCGCCTGTCCCGGCCCGAGCTGGAACTGCTGGAGACCACCACCCGGATGTTCCGGCAGTGGGACGCCCAGTGCGGCGGCGGCCTGCGCCGCAAGGCAGTCGTCGGGCAGCTCCACGAGGTGACGGACCTGCTCCAGGAGCCGCAGCCCCAGGCCACCACCGGGCGCCTGTTCAAGGTCGCCGCCGAACTCGCCGAACTGGCGGGCTGGATGAGCTACGACGTGGGCCTCCAGCCCACCGCGCAGAAGTACTTCGTGCTCGCCCTGCACGCGGCCAAGGAAGCGGGCGACAAGTCCCTCGGCTCCTACATCCTGTCCAGCATGAGCCGTCAGATGATCCACCTCGGCCGTCCCGACGACGCTCTGGAGCTGATCCACCTCGCCCAGTACGGCAGCCGGGAGTGCGCGGGCCCGCGCACCCAGTCCATGCTGTATGCGATGGAGGCCCGCGCGTACGCCAACATGGGCCAGCCCGGCAGGTGCAAGCGCGCCGTGCGGATGGCCGAGGACACCTTCGCCGACGTCGACGACTGGGGCGGGCCCGAACCCGACTGGATCCGCTTCTTCTCCGAGGCCGAGCTGTACGCGGAGAACTCGCACTCCTACCGCGACCTCGCCTACGTCGCCGGCCGCAGCCCCACCTACGCCTCGCTCGCCGAGCCGCTGATGGAGAAGGCGGTCCAGCTCTTCGCCCACGACTGCGAGCACCAGCGCTCGTATGCGCTGAACCTCATCGGCAAGGCCACCGTCCACCTGCTCCAGCGCGAGCCCGAGGTGAGCACGCGGTATGCCGTGGACGCCATGCGCGTGGCCAAGAAGGTCCGTTCCGAACGGGTGAACACCCGTATCCGCAAGACGGTCGGCGCCGCCGCCCGCGACTACGGCGACGTCGCCGAGGTCATCGACCTGACCGAGCAGCTCGCCGTCGAACTGCCCGAGACCGCCGAGGCCGTCTGACCCGCCCGCCGCAGCGCCGGACTCCCCAGAACCCCGGCCGCGGCCGGTCCTCCCGAACTGCCCGACTCGGCTCCCCCGTGCCAGGTCGTCGGAGGGCCGCCGCGGCCGGCCCGGCGTCCTGCCGAGGCCCTGTCCGGCGCCGCGTGCCGCGGGCGTCGCACCGCCGGAGGCGGGCGCACCGCGCGTGACCCGCCTGACTCCGGCGTTTCACCTGGGCGTAACGCGCCCGTGGCCTTCGTCACCTCCAGGAAACATTTCCGCGTGCTCCGCGAAACCGTCCTGAGTCAGTCTCTGGACCTAGTCGACGCCGTAGTCGCAGGCATCCGCACAGGACCTTTCCGCAGAAGGAGTCTCAGGCCTTGAATGTTGGAGATACCGGATTCGTACTGATCAGCGCAGCGCTGGTCATGGTGATGACGCCGGGCCTCGCCCTCTTCTACGGCGGTATGGTCCGCACCAAGAGCACCCTCAACATGCTCATGATGTCCTTCGTGTCCCTGGGCATCGTCAGCGTGCTGTGGGTGCTGTACGGACACTCGCTCGCCTTCAGCGGCGACGTCGGGGGTTTCGTAGGCAACCTCGACCTCGTCGGGCTGAAGGGCGTCCATGGCGACACCCTGATACAGAACTTCGCCGGCCGGAAGATCCCGGTCTTCGCCTTCTCGCTGTTCCAGATGCTGTTCGCGGTCATCACCCCGGCCCTGATGAGCGGCGCGCTCGCCGACCGGGTGAAGTTCAGCTCCTGGATGGTCTTCGTCGCCGTCTGGGTCACCGTGGTGTACTTCCCGGTCGCCCACTGGGTGTGGGGCGGCGGCTGGCTCGCCAAGCTGGACCCGGCCGTCATCGACTTCGCGGGCGGCACCGCGGTGCACATCAACGCCGGCATCGGCGCGCTGGCGGCCGTCCTGGTGGTCGGCAAGCGGGTCGGCTTCAAGAAGGACCCGATGCGGCCCCACAACCTGCCGCTGGTCATGATCGGCACGGCCCTGCTGTGGTTCGGCTGGTTCGGCTTCAACGCCGGCTCCGAGCTGGCCGCCGACGGCACCGCCGCCAACATGGCGCTGAACACCCAGGTCGCCACGGGCGCCGCGATGCTCGGCTGGCTGGCCTACGAGCGCATCCGGCACGGCGCGTTCACCACGCTGGGCGCCTGCTCCGGCGCCGTGGCCGGACTGGTCGCGATCACCCCCTCCGGCGGCAACGTCAACGTGTTCGGCGCGCTGCTGATCGGCGTGCTCGCGGGCGCGATCTGCTCCTGGGCGGTCAGCCTCAAGTACAAGCTCGGCTTCGACGACTCCCTCGACGTGGTCGGCGTCCACATGGTCGGCGGTGTGATCGGCACGCTGCTGGTCGGCCTCCTCGCGATCAACGGGGCCGGCGGGCTGAGCCAGTTCGGCTCCCAGGCCATCGGCGCCTTCTCCGTCATGGGCTACACCTTCGTGGTGACCTACCTGCTGGCCCTCGTCATCCAGAAGACCATCGGCTTCCGGGCGAGCGAGGAAGACGAGGTCACCGGCCTCGACCAGAGCGCGCACGCCGAGACCGCGTACGACTACAGCGGGACCGGCGGGGGACTCTCCAGCGTCGCCACGGCCTCCGTCTCCGCCTCCGCGACCAAGAAGGTGGACGCATGAAGCTCATCACCGCCGTCGTGAAGCCCCACCGGCTCGACGAGATCAAGGAGGCCCTCCAGGCCTTCGGCGTGCACGGCCTCACGGTCACCGAGGCCAGCGGCTACGGCCGGCAGCGCGGCCACACCGAGGTCTACCGGGGCGCCGAGTACACGGTCGACCTGGTGCCGAAGATCCGCATCGAGGTGCTGGCCGAGGACGACGACGCCGAGCAGTTGATCGAGGTCGTGGTCAAGGCGGCCCGGACGGGGAAGATCGGTGACGGCAAGGTCTGGTCCCTCCCGGTCGACACGGCCGTACGGGTGCGGACCGGCGAGCGCGGCCCGGACGCGCTCTGAACCGCACGAGGACGGGAGTCACCGGGTGACGGACACGGATCAGCGCGACCAGGCAGACGACCCGGGACCCGGCGGCTACGCGGCGGCCCGGCTGCGCCTTCTCACCGAGGAGGCGCGGTCCGGGCCGCCGCGCCGCGCCGGCCTCGCCCGGCTCACCGACGACTGGCTGGCCGGCCTGTTCGACGCGGCGACGGCCCAGACGGCCGGCGGACCGCCGCGCGGCGTCTGCCTGCTCGCCGTGGGCGGCTACGGGCGCGGCGAGCTGTCCCCGCGCAGCGACCTCGACCTGCTCCTGGTGCACGACGGCAGCGACCCGGGCGCGGTCGCCGCGCTCGCCGACCGGCTCTGGTACCCCGTGTGGGACCTCGGCATCGCCCTCGACCACTCCGTGCGCACCCCCGCCGAGGTCCGCACCGCGGCGGCCGACGACCTCAAGGTGCAGCTCGGGTTGCTCGACGCCCGCTGCCTCGCGGGCGACCGCGGCGCCGCGGCAGCCCTGCGCACCACGGTGCTCGCCGACTGGCGCAACCAGGCGCCCAAGCGCCTGCCGGAACTGCGCGAACTGTGCGCCGACCGCGCCGAACGCCACGGCGAGCTGCGCTACCTGCTGGAACCTGACCTCAAGGAGGCTCGCGGCGGTCTGCGCGACGCCACCGCCCTGCGCGCCGTCGCCGCCTCCTGGCTGGCCGACGCCCCGCGCGAGGGACTCGACGACGCCCGCCGCCGGCTGCTCGACGTGCGCGACGCCCTGCACCTGACCACCGGCCGCGCCACCGACCGGCTCGCCCTCCAGGAGCAGGACCAGGTCGCCGCGGAACTGAACCTGCTGGACGCCGACGCGCTGCTGCGCCAGGTCTACGAGGCGGCCCGCGTCATCGCCTACGCCAGCGACGTCACCTGGCGCGAGGTGGGACGCGTGCTCAAGGCACGCGCCGTGCGGCCGAGGCTGCGCGCCATGCTGGGCGGCGGCAAGCCGACCGCCGAGCGCACCCCGCTGGCCGACGGGGTCGTGGAGCAGGACGGCGAGGCGGTGCTCGCCCGCACCGCGCGCCCCGAACGCGACCCGGTGCTGCCGCTGCGCGCCGCTGCCGCCGCCGCCCAGGCGGGCCTCCCGCTCTCCCCGCACGCGGTGCGCCGCCTGGCCGCCGCCGCGCGCCCGCTGCCCGCCCCCTGGCCCGCCGAGGCCCGCGAACAGCTCGTCACCCTGCTCGGCTCCGGCCGCCCCACCGTCGACGTCTGGGAGGCGCTGGAGGCCGAGGGCCTGATCACCCGGCTGCTGCCGGACTGGGAGCGGGTGCGCTGCCGCCCGCAGCGCAACGCGGTCCACCTCTGGACCGTCGACCGCCACCTGATCGAGACGGCCGTCCGCGCCGCCGCGCTCACCCGCCGCGTCGGCCGCCCCGACCTGCTCCTGGTCGCGGCCCTGCTGCACGACATCGGCAAGGGCTGGCCCGGCGACCACAGCGAGACGGGCGAGACGATCGCCCGGGACGTCGCCGCCCGGATCGGCTTCGACCGCGCCGACGCCGCCGTGCTCGCCGCCCTCGTCCGCCATCACCTGCTGCTCGTCGAGACCGCCACCCGGCGCGACCTGGACGACCCGGCCACCCTCCGCGCGGTCGCCGAGGCGGTCGGCGACCAGAGCACCCTGGAGCTGCTGCACGCCCTGACCGAGGCGGACGCGCTGGCCACCGGCCCGGCCGCCTGGTCGTCCTGGCGGGACGCGCTCGTCGCCGACCTGGTCCGGCGGGTCTCGGCCGTGCTGGCAGGCGACCTGCCCGCCGAGTCCGCACCGGACGCGGCGCCCAGCGCGGAGCACGAGCGGCTCGCCGTCGAGGCGTGGCGCACCGGCGGCCCGGTCCTGGCGCTGCACGCCCGGACCGAGCATCCCGCGGAGGATTCCTCTGACGAGTCCTCCGAGGAGTCCACCGGGCCCGGCCCGCTCGGCGCGGAGCTGCTGATCGCCGTGCCCGACCAGCCCGGCGTGCTGCCCGCGGCCGCCGGACTGCTCGCGGTGCACCGGCTCACCGTCCGCACGGCCGAACTGCGCACCCTGGACGTGCCCGGCGGCGCCGGCGACGGGGACGTCCTGCTGCTGCAATGGCGGGTCGCCGCCGAGTACGGCTCGCTGCCGCAGGCCGCCCGGCTCCGCGCCGACCTGGCGCGGGCCCTGGACGGCTCCCTGAACATCCCCGGCCGGCTCGCCGAACGGGACGCCGCCTACCCGCGCCGCCGGGGCCTGACGGCGCCCCCGCCGCGGGTGACGGTCGCACCGGCGGCCTCCCGGCACGCCACTGTGATCGAGGTCCGCGCCCAGGACGCGCCGGGGCTGCTGTTCCGCATCGGACGGGCGCTGGAGGACGCCAAGGTGCGCGTGCGCAGCGCCCACGTCTCCACCCTCGGCGCCAACGCCGTGGACGCCTTCTACGTCACCGACCCGACAGGCGACCCCCTCCCCGCCGAGGAGGCCACCTCGGTGGCCCGACGCCTGGAGGAGACGCTACGGGGGTGATCCCTGGGCCCCGCTCCCGTCCCCGGGGGCGGGCTCCGGGAACGGGGTGCGTCGCGTGACGGGCCCCGTCCGGGGGTCCCGAGGGCGCTTGCGGTTGTACGGCTCCCGGGGCCGCGCGCGGCCCCGGCCATCCGGGGCGAGGGGGCGCGCCTGGCGTACGCGGGGTGGGTCCGTCTCCAGCGGTGAGGACCCCCGGGCCGTCTCCGGCCGCCCGGGGTCCGGGGCCGTTCCCGGCCGCGCGGGTTCTCGGGCCGTTCCCGGCTGTGCGGAGCCCGCAGCCGTTCTGGGCCGCACGAGATTCCGCGGCCGCCCCCGGCCGTGCGGGGTCCCGGCGTACCGGCCGCGCGGGGACGCGGGGGACCTGCGGGACGGTGGGGCGTGGGGCCCGCGGGGGAGCGGTTTCGGGCCCGGCGGCACGGCTCCGCGGCGACCCCGGCGGTCGGGTGCGGCGGAGGGGGATGATTCGCTTGCTTCGCCGGATACCCTTAAAGCAGCTCAGACCGCCCCCGACTCCGAGGACCGACGCCGCCGTGTTCGATACTCTCTCCGACCGCCTCTCAGCGACCTTCAAGAATCTGCGCGGCAAGGGGCGCCTGAGTGAGGCGGACATCGACGCCACCGCGCGCGAGATCCGGATCGCGCTCCTGGAAGCGGACGTGGCGCTGCCCGTCGTCCGCACGTTCATCAAGAACGTCAAGGAGCGCTCTCTCGGCGCCGAGGTGTCCCGGGCGCTGAACCCGGCCCAGCAGGTCCTCAAGATCGTCAACGACGAGCTGGTGACCATCCTGGGCGGCGAGACGCGCCGCCTGCGCTTCGCCAAGCAGCCGCCGACCGTGATCATGCTGGCCGGTCTCCAGGGCGCGGGCAAGACCACCCTGGCGGGCAAGCTCGGTCACTGGCTGAAGGAGCAGGGCCACTCGCCGCTCCTGGTCGCCTGCGACCTCCAGCGCCCCAACGCCGTCAACCAGCTCAGCGTCGTCGCCGAGCGGGCCGGCGTCGCCGTCTACGCTCCCGAGCCGGGCAACGGCGTGGGCGACCCGGTCAAGGTCGCGAAGGACTCCCTCGACTTCGCCCGGACCAAGGTCCACGACATCGTGATCGTGGACACCGCCGGCCGCCTCGGCATCGACGCCGAGATGATGCAGCAGGCCGCGGACATCCGCGACGCGGTCTCGCCCGACGAGATCCTGTTCGTCGTCGACGCCATGATCGGCCAGGACGCCGTGAACACGGCGGAGGCGTTCCGCGACGGCGTCGGCTTCGACGGCGTGGTGCTCTCCAAGCTCGACGGCGACGCCCGCGGCGGTGCGGCGCTGTCGATCCGCCAGGTCACCGGCATGCCGATCATGTTCGCGTCCAACGGGGAGAAGCTCGACGACTTCGACGCCTTCCACCCGGACCGGATGGCCTCCCGCATCCTCGACATGGGCGACCTGCTCACCCTGATCGAGCAGGCGGAGAAGACGTTCAGTCAGGAAGAGGCCGAGAAGATGGCCTCCAAGCTGGCGTCCAAGAAGGGCCAGGACTTCACGCTCGACGACTTCCTGGCCCAGATGGAGCAGGTCCGGAAGATGGGCTCCATCTCCAAGCTGCTCGGCATGCTGCCCGGCATGGGGCAGATCAAGGACCAGATCAGCAACATCGACGAGCGCGACGTGGACCGCACCGCCGCCGTCATCAAGTCGATGACCCCCGGTGAGCGCCAGGACCCGACGATCATCAACGGCTCCCGCCGCGCCCGCATCGCCCGGGGCTCCGGCGTCGAGGTCAGCGCGGTGAAGAACCTGGTCGAGCGGTTCTTCGAGGCCCGCAAGATGATGTCCCGCATGGCCCAGGGCGGCGGGATGCCCGGCATGCCCGGCCTCCCGGGCATGGGCGGCGGCCCCGGCCGGCAGAAGAAGCAGCAGAAGCAGGCCAAGGGCAAGCAGCGCTCGGGCAACCCGATGAAGCGCAAGCAGCAGGAGCAGGAGGAGGCCGCGCGCCGCGCCGCCGCGGCTCAGGGCGGCGGCGCCCTCGGCCTGCCGCAGCAGGGCCAGGACTTCGAGCTGCCGGACGAGTTCAAGAAGTTCATGGGCTGATCCGAGGATCCGAGCACTCCGCGAGCTGACCGCCCCGGCCCGCGCGCACCGCGCCCGCCGGGCCGTACGGCGCTGAGGGCGCCCCCCGCGCGGGGGGCGCCCTCAGCGCGTGCCGGGGTCCGCCAGGCGCCGTAACGTCCAGATATGAGCAATGCCGCGCCGCCGGGCAAGGCACCTGATCAGCCGTGGCGCACCGAGGGCACCCCCGACGAGCCGCCCAGGCGGCCCGGCGGACGGAGGATGCGCGGCCGGTGGTGGGGCCTGGTCGTCACCGCGGTGATCGTCTTCCTGCTGGCCTACGGCGGCCTGAGCTACTTCGGCGCCGGCGACGAACCGACGATCTCGTACACCGAGTTCAGCAAGCAGGTCGACGCCGGCAACGTCAGCACGATCTACTCCAAGGGCGAGGCCATCCAAGGGCAGCTTAAAAGCGCCCGGACCGCGGCGGGCGGCGGCGCCTACACCAAGTTCAAGACGCAGCGCCCCGCCTTCGCCGGGGACAGGCTGTGGCAGAGCCTGAGCAGCCACCGCGTCACGGTCACCGCCCAGCCGGTCGTCCAGGAACGCGGGTTCCTGGCCAACCTGCTGCTGTCGCTGGCGCCGATCGTGGTGATCGCGGCCCTGTGGATCTTCTTCGCCCGGCGGATCGGCTCCGGACTGGGCGGCCCCGGCGGTCTGCTGGGCCGCAAGGCGCCGCCCCGGCCCGTCGAACTGCTGCCGGGCGCCCAGCGCACGACGTTCGCCGACGTGGCCGGGATCGACGAGGTCAAGGGCGAGCTGGACGACGTCGTCGACTACCTCAAGCGGCCCGACGACTACCGGCGCATGGGCGCCAAGATGCCGCGCGGCGTGCTGCTCACCGGGCCGCCCGGCACCGGCAAGACCCTGCTGGCCCGTGCGGTGGCCGGCGAGGCGGGGGCGCCCTTCTTCTCCGCCTCCGCGTCCGAGTTCATCGAGATGATCGTGGGCGTCGGCGCCTCCCGGGTGCGCGAGCTGTTCGCGGAGGCGCGCAAGGTGGCCCCGTCGATCGTGTTCATCGACGAGATCGACACCATAGGCCGGGCGCGCGGCGGCGGCGCCTCGATGGGCGGCCACGACGAGCGCGAGCAGACGCTGAACCAGATCCTGACCGAGATGGACGGGTTCTCCGGCGCCGAGGGCGTGATCGTGCTGGCCGCGACCAACCGCGCCGACGTCCTGGACCCGGCCCTGACCCGTCCGGGCCGCTTCGACCGGCTGGTCCAGGTCGCGCCGCCCGACCGGGGCGGCCGCGAGGCGATCCTGCGGATCCACAGCCGGGACATCCCGCTCGCCCCCGACGTCGACCTGGCCCGGGTGGCGCGCACGACTCCGGGCATGACCGGCGCCGAACTGGCCAACCTCGCCAACGAGGCCGCGCTGCTCGCGGTCCGGCGGCGCCAGCGGGACGTGACGCGGGCCGACTTCTCCGAGGCGCTGGAGAAGGTCCAGCTCGGCGCCGAGCGCGCCCTGGTGATGCCCGAGGACGAGCGCCGCCGCACCGCGTACCACGAGAGCGGGCACGCCCTGCTGGGCATGCTCCAGCCCGGCGCCGACCCCGTCCGCAAGATCACCATCGTGCCGCGCGGCCGGGCGCTCGGCGTCACCCTGTCGACGCCGGAGTCCGACAAGTACGCGTACACCGAGGACTACCTGCGCGGCCGGATCATCGGCGCGCTCGGCGGCATGGCCGCGGAGCAGATGGTCTACGGCGTCGTCACCACCGGATCGGAGAACGACCTCGAACAGGTCACCGACATCGCCCGCGGCATGGTGGGCCGCTGGGGCATGAGCGAGCACCTGGGCCGGCTGTCGGCGCTGCCCGGCGACGCCCAGCAGGCGTACGGCCTCTCCGCCGCCCCGCAGACGCTGGACGCCATCGACACCGAGATGCGGCGCATCGTCGACGAGTGCTACGAGGAGGCGCGCGGCAAACTGCGCGACCACCGCGGCCGACTGGACGCGCTGGCCGCCGCCCTGCTGGAGAACGAGACCCTGGAGGAGGCCGACGCCTACCGGGTCGCGGGCATCACCCGCCTGAAGAAGGACCTGGAGGCCGACGTCGACACCACCGCCGACGTCGACACCATCACCGACGCCCGCCCTGCCGCTGACACCACCGACTCCCGTGGCGCCGTCGGCGACGGAGCCGCCGCCGACGGCGCCGCGGAGGACCGGTCCGGCCCTGACGGCGTCTGCTAGGGAACCCGCGCGATCAGGTACCGGAAGACGTTCGGCATCCACACGGTGCCGTCCCGGCGGCGGTGCGCGTGCAGCGCCTCCGTCAGCTCCTTGCCGACCTGGTGGCGGTCGCTCGCGGCGACGGCCGCGTCGAACAGTCCCGTGGAGAGCATGCCGCGCACCGCGCTGTCGAGGTCGGCGTACCCGAACGGGCAGGCCACCCGCCCGGAGCCGTCCGGACGCAGGCCGGCGTTCTGTGCCGCCTCCTCTAAGTCGTCGCGGGCGGCGGCGGGAGGAACCGCGCCGCGCGGCGGATCGGCCGGCCGGCCCGCCACCCGCAGCACCGAGGACGTGGCGCACCGCTCGGGCGGCCCCCAGCCGGCCAGCACGACGGGGGTCCCGCGCTCGGCGAGCGGCGCCGCCGCGGCGAGCGGCCGCTCCAGCCCCTCCGCGTCGCCCGGCAGCCCGCCGATCGGCTCGAAGGCCGTCACCAGGTTGAACCGGGCCGCGCCGGGGCGGACCGCGTCCGCGAGGCCGTCGCCGTCGGGCGGCCCGTCGACGATCCGGACGTCCGCCCGCGCGTGCGGCGACCCGGCGGACCCGCCAGGGTTCGCCGTCCCGGGCCGAAGCCGCCGCCGGGCGAGGGCGAGCCGTTCGGGGAAGTCGGAGTCCGTCCCGGTGACCGCCGCCCCCCGGGACGCCGCCATCAGCAGGGCCAGTCCGGTGCCGCAGCCCAGGGCCAGCAGCCGGGTGCCGCCGCCCACTTCCAGTCGCTCGTAGACGGCCTGGTAGAGCGGGACCAGCATCCGCTCCTGGATCTCGGACCAGTCACGCGCGCGGGCACGCGAGTCCACCCGGGGCGTCCGCCCCGCGTGACGGACATGCCCGCGCACGAGCGTAGGTGTCATGGATAAGCGCCCCAATCCGACGAGAGATGCCGCTGTGTCCGGTTCCATGGCCCCCGTGCAGTACGCCCGCACTGCCCGTATGCCAGATAACTCCCCGCTTCCCCTCGCGTCCAGGGGTCGTGGGGGGCTCGGTCGTCCCCTTAAGGCGCCCCGGTCCCGGACGTCACATCCCGGCGACCCGGGTACCGGCCGCCCGCCCGGCGGCCGCCGAGACGGGCCGGTGCGGAGCGCCGGGGGAGCGCCCGGTAACGTCAGGGCCGACGCGCACGCCGTGCCCAGGGAAGGCTTCCGCGGGGAAAGCGGCCGAAACACCTCTTGCCCGGGGCGGGCGCACCGCCGCACCCGCGGGCGCGGCGGTCTACGCGCCGGGGCGTACGCGGGGCTACGCACCACCTTGGGCGGGGCTGTGCGGCTTCTCCGCAGATCAGCGCACCCGCCCTCGTCCGGACGCATCAGCGGCAACTGACGGGTACGTGCAAAATATTTGGGATGCCCCGGAATCGGAACACACTGGCGCCCTCGCTCGTTCTTATTACGTGAGCACGACACAGACACCACCTGTTCTCGCCGCGGAGCTGGCGCAGGCGTGGGCCGACATCCAACGGCACCACCCCGAGCTGCCCGATCTCGCCGCGCCCGAGTCACTGATCGGGGAGTCGTCGTCCGCGTGCGGGCACGAACTCTCCTTCGAGCGACTGCTCCATGAGGCAGTCCACGGAATCGCCGCCGCACGCGGGGTGCGCGACACCTCCCGCGCCGGCCGCTACCACAACCGCCGGTTCCTCGCCGTCGCCGAGGAACTGGGCCTCGACCACCCGGACGAGCCGCATCCGAGCAGCGGTTTCTCCCTGGTCACGCTCAGTCCCGAGGCGAAGCGGCGCTACCGCACCACCATCGAGCGCCTTCAACGCGCGCTGAAGGCGCACACGGCCGCCACGGCCGCCGACACCGGCCGGGCCTTCCGCGGCCCGGCCGCCCGCCACGGCTCCTCCGGGGGCGGGGTCCGGGTCAAGGCGGTCTGCGACTGCGGGCGCAACGTCCGGGTCGTCCCCTCGGTCCTGGCCCAGGCCCCGATCGTGTGCGGCGGGTGCGGCAAGCCGTTCCGGATCCCGGAGGCCGTGGGCGCGTCGGCGAGCTGAGGCGCGGCTGCTCGTGGCAGCCGCGCCTCAGCCGCGGACGCGGTCCGGCAGGCGGAGGCGGCGCCGGGCCGGGGCTACGGGGCCCCGGCCGAGCCCGGCGCCGCTCTGTCCTGCCCGGACGTATGCCCCGACGCGTGCCCGGACATCCCGCGCGGGCGCTCGCGGGCGCTCTGCCCGCACCCCGCACTTCGCGATTCGCGGCCCCGCGCGCTCGCCCGCACCCCCGCGCGCGGGTGCCCTATGCCGGGGGTGCCCCCGCTCGGGGCCGCCGTGCGCCCGCACCCCCGCGCGCGGGGGTCCTACCTTTCGCGTTGCCCGAGCCCGCCGAGGGGACGGCCCGCACTCCCACGCGCGGGAGCCCTACCCGCACCTCCCGCGCGCCCTGCCATGCACCTCCCGCGCGGGCGCGTTATCCGCACTCCTCCTCGCGCGCGGGCCGCCCTCCGCCCCGCGCTGAAGCCGCCGTGCCACGTATGGCACAATGGCAAGCTGTACTCGACAGCCGCACAGGACCCCTCTCTCCTCCGGCTGACGCGTCCGTCGGGCACTCGGGTACCGCAACCCCACGCGGCGTTCCGCCGTGCCCTACCACGTCAAATCCAGGAGAACCCACTCCCGTGGCAGTCAAGATCAAGCTGAAGCGTCTGGGCAAGATCCGTTCGCCTCACTACCGCATCGTCGTCGCCGACTCCCGTACCCGCCGTGACGGCCGGGCGATCGAGGAGATCGGCCTGTACCACCCGGTGCAGAACCCGTCGCGCATCGAGGTCGACGCCGAGCGCGCGGCGTACTGGCTCTCCGTCGGCGCCCAGCCGACCGAGGCCGTCCTCGCCATCCTGAAGAAGACCGGCGACTGGCAGAAGTTCAAGGGCGAGCCCGCCCCTGCGCCGCTGCTCCAGCCGCAGGAGAAGACCGCGCGTCCGTCGTTCGAGGCGCTGGGCGGCGACGACGAGGGCAAGGGTGAGGCGATCACCCAGAAGAAGAAGGCTGAGAAGAAGGACGAGGCCGCCGCCGAGTCCTCCGAGTCGACCGAGGCCTGAGCAGCATGCTCGAAGAGGCGCTTGAGCACCTCGTGAAGGGCATCGTCGACAACCCTGACGACGTGCAGGTCGCCTCGCGCGACCTGCGCCGCGGACGCGTGCTGGAGGTCCGGGTGCACCCCGAGGACCTCGGCAAGGTGATCGGCCGCAACGGCCGCACCGCACGCGCGCTGCGCACCGTCGTCGGCGCCATCGGCGGTCGCGGCGTACGCGTCGACCTCGTCGACGTGGACCACGTCCGCTGACGCTTTTCGCACACCGGCTCGGGCCGGGGAGGGCCACTGGGCCGTCCCCGGCCCGCAGTCGTATGACAGGAGATGTGCACACGTGGAGCTGGTAGTCGCGCGGATCGGCCGCGCCCACGGCATCAAGGGCGAGGTCACCGTCGAGGTACGCACCGACGAACCGGAGCTGCGGCTCGCGCCGGGCGCCGTACTGGCCACCGATCCCGCCTCCGCGGGACCGCTCACCATCGAGACCGGACGGGTGCACAGCGGCCGCCTGCTGCTGCGCTTCGCGGGCGTGAGCGACCGCACCGGCGCCGAGGCGCTGCGCAACATCGTCCTCATCGCCGAGGTCGACCCGGAGGAACTGCCCGAGGACGAGGACGAGTACTACGACCACCAGCTCATGGACCTCGACGTGGTCACCGAGGACGGGACGGAGGTCGGCCGGATCACCGAGATCTCGCACCTGCCCTCCCAGGATCTGTTCATCGTCGAGCGCCCCGACGGCAGCGAGGTCATGATCCCGTTCGTCGAGGAGATCGTCACCGCGATCGACCTGACCGAGCAGCGCGCCGTCATCGCCCCGCCCCCCGGGCTGATCGACGACCGGGCTGAGATCGCCTCCTCCCGGGACGAGTCCTGATGCGCCTCGACGTCGTCACGATCTTCCCCGAGTACCTGGAACCGCTGAACGTCTCCCTGGTCGGCAAGGCCCGCGCGCGCGGGCAGCTCGACGTGCACGTGCACGACCTGCGCGCCTGGACCCACGACCGCCACCACACGGTCGACGACACCCCCTACGGCGGCGGCCCCGGCATGGTCATGAAGACCGAGCCGTGGGGCGACGCGCTGGACGCCGTCCTCGCCGACGGCTACGAGCACGGCGCCCACGCGCCCGCGCTGATCGTCCCCACCCCCAGCGGACGCCCCTTCACCCAGGAACTCGCCGTCGAGCTCTCCGAGCGGCCCTGGCTGGTCTTCACCCCGGCCCGCTACGAGGGCATCGACCGCCGGGTCATGGACGAGTACGCCACCCGCATGCCCGTCTACGAGGTGTCCATCGGCGACTACGTCCTGGCCGGCGGCGAGGCGGCCGTGCTGGTCGTCACGGAGTCCGTCGCCAGGCTGCTGCCGGGCGTCCTGGGCAACGCCGAGTCGCACCGCGACGACTCCTTCGCGCCCGGCGCGATGGCGAGCCTTCTGGAGGGCCCCGTGCACACCAAGCCGCCCGTCTGGCGCGGCCGGGGCATCCCCGAGGTGCTGCTCAGCGGCCATCACGGGAAGATCGCCCGCTGGCGCCGCGACGAGGCCCTGCGGCGCACCGCCGCCCACCGGCCCGACCTGATCGTGCGCTGCGCCCCCGACGCGTTCGACAAGAAGGACCGCGAGACGCTGTCCATCCTGGGCTGGGCCCCCGACCCCGACGGGGCGCCGTGGGGCCGATTTTGGCGCAGGGCCGATGACGTGGAACAATGAGCCGCTGCTGTGCGCCGTCCGGCGTGCGCCCCTGCCACGGGGGGACACGACGCCCGCCCCGACCGCACGGCATACCTCCTGAAGACTTCCTAGTTTCCGTCGATGACCTGTGGCATCGGCGAGGAAAGCAGACGACATGGCCCACCTGCTCGACACCGTCGACTCCGCTTCGCTGCGCGAGGACCTCCCCCCTTTCCGTCCGGGCGACACGGTCAACGTGCACGTCCGCGTCATCGAGGGCAACCGCTCCCGTGTGCAGCAGTTCAAGGGCGTGGTGATCCGCCGCCAGGGTTCCGGCGTGCGCGAGACCTTCACGGTCCGCAAGGTCTCCTTCTCCGTCGGCGTCGAGCGCACCTTCCCGGTGCACACCCCGATCGTGGAGAAGATCGAGCTGGTCACCAGGGGCGACGTGCGCCGCGCCAAGCTGTACTACCTCCGTGAGCTGCGCGGCAAGGCCGCGAAGATCAAGGAGAAGCGCGACAACTGAGCGCCTTCCGGAGTTCATGGCGGGGCGGGATAGCATTCCGCCCCGATGGACACCGAAGCACAGCCGACGGAGCGCGACCGCTCCTCCCGCCCCTCCGGCGCCGGACCCGAACCGGTCCCGGACCCACAGGGGCCGGAGGAGCGGTCGCGTTCGTCGTGGCCGGCGCGGATCGCGGACGCGACGCCCGGCGGGCGGCTCACCCTGGGCGCGCTGACCTGCCTGGCTCTGCTGCTGCTCGTCAACGCCTTCCTTGCGCAGCCGTTCCAGATCCCGAGCGGATCCATGGAACGGGGATTGAGGATCGGTGACCGCGTACTCGTAAACAAGGTCGCGTACCGTTTCGGGGCCGCGCCGCGGCGCGGCGACGTGGTCGTGTTCGACGGCACGGGGTACTTCGGTGACGGGGACTACGTCAAACGCGTCGTGGGCGTGGGGGGAGACCATGTCGTCTGCTGTGACAAGGAGGGCAGGATCGACGTGAACGGCCGGTCGGTCGACGAGTCGGCTTTCCTGTACCCCGGCGACGCGCCCTCCGCGGCGCCCTTCGACGTCGTCGTGCCCGCCGGGACGCTGTTCCTGCTGGGCGACCACCGCGGCGACTCCCGCGACTCCCGCGACCGCCTGGGCTCCCCGGGCGGCGGCATGCTCCCGGTCGGCGCCGTGATCGGCCGGGCCGACTGGATCGTGTGGCCCCTGCGGGACGCGGCCCGCCTGACCCGCCCCGGCGCCTACGCGCGGGTGCCGGCCGCCGGCCACGCGGGCGGCGACCATGGGTAACCGCGGCCGACCGCGCGGCACGACGGGCGGCTCCTCCGAGAACCTGCTGCCCACCGGGGCCCGGCGCGCCTCCGGGCCGGCCGGCGGGCGCACCCGCGCCGAGCGGCGCAAGCTCCAGCGCAAGGTCAAGCGCAAGCGCAGGCGGTCCGCCGTGCGGGAGATCCCCCTGCTCGTCGGCGTGGCCGTGCTGATCGCCCTGGTGCTCAAGACGTTCCTGGTGCAGGCGTTCGTGATCCCGTCGGGCTCCATGGAACAGACGATCCGCATCGGCGACCGCGTCCTGGTCGACAAGCTGACCCCGTGGTTCGGCTCCGAGCCCAAGCGCGGGGACGTCGTCGTCTTCCACGACCCGGGCGGCTGGCTGGCCGGGGAGCAGACCCCGGCGAAGCACGACCCGGTCGTCGTCAAGCAGGTCCGGCAGGGACTGACCTTCATCGGCCTGCTGCCCTCCGACGACGAGAAGGACCTCATCAAGCGCGTCGTCGGCGTCGGCGGCGACCACGTCGAGTGCTGCGACGCCCAGGGGCGGCTGACCGTCAACGGCGTCCCCCTGAACGAGGGCGACTACCTCTATCCGGGCAACACCCCCTCCGACACCCCGTTCGACGTCACCGTCCCGCGCGGCCGGCTGTGGGTGATGGGCGACCACCGGGCCGACTCGGCCGACTCCCGCGCCCATCGCGACACCCCGTACGGCGGCACGGTCTCCGAGCAGTCCGTGGTGGGCCGGGCCATGGTCATCGGCTGGCCGTTCGGTCACTGGACCACGCTCAAGGAGCCGAAGACCTTCTCCGCCGTGGCGGGTCCGGCGGCCGGGTCGTCCGCCGCCGCGGCGCCGTCGCATAGGGTTGCCCCCTATGATCCCAACCGATCGGTTCAGCTCCCGACCCCTGCGGAACTCCCGCTCGTTATGGGAGTGGTGGGCCTGCGCCGGGTACGGTGCGGGCGGCGGCAGAGAGTGAGGAGTCAGCGTGGGGGATGTGGCGGTGGGCGCACGGTCCGGAAGCGACGGCGAGGAGTACCGCGGGCGTCCGGTGGACGCGGCGGCCTCCGCTGAGCACCGCGCTGAGCGCCCCGCAGGTGAGAGCGAAGCGGTCGAGGACGGCAGAGTGACGGAGCACAACCAGACGGACACGGCGGGGCCCGGCGAGCCCTCCCGGGAAGCGAAGAAGCCGCGCTCCTTCTGGAAGGAGCTGCCGATCCTGGTCGTCATCGCGCTGGTCCTGGCGCTGCTGATCAAGACCTTCCTGGTGCAGGCGTTCTCCATCCCGTCCGACTCGATGCAGAACACGCTTCAGCGGGGCGACCGGGTCCTGGTCGACAAGCTGACCCCGTGGTTCGGCTCCGAGCCCGACCGCGGGGACGTCGTCGTCTTCCACGACCCGGACGACTGGCTGGCCGGTGAGCCCACGGCCAAGCCCAACGGCCTCCAGACCGTGCTGAGCTGGATCGGCCTGATGCCGTCCGCGCAGGAGAAGGACCTCATCAAGCGGGTCATCGGCGTCGGCGGCGACACCGTCGAGTGCCGCAACTCCGGCCCGCTGACCGTCAACGGCAAGCCGCTGAACGAGGGGTCGTACGTCTACCCGGGCAACACCCCGTGCAGCGTCGACGACCAAGGCGGCCAGTTCCGGGTCACGGTGCCCAAGGGCTACATCTGGGTCATGGGCGACCACCGGCAGAACTCCCGCGACTCCCGCTACAACCAGATGGACCGGCACCACGGCATGGTCCCGGTCAAGGAAGTCGTCGGCCGCGCCATCGTGCGGGCCTGGCCCGTCAACCGCTGGGGCACCCTGCCGGTCCCCGACACCTTCGACCAGCCGGGCATCGGCCAGCACACCACGGCCGCCGGCGCCCTGACCGCGGCCCCGGGCGGTGTGGCGCTCAGCGCCGCCGTCCCGCTGGTGCTCTGGCGCCGCCGCCGGATCCAGTCGGCCGCGCGGGGACGCTTGGGCGCGGGCAACTCGGGGACGGCCGCCGGAAGCCGCTGAGCGAGGCCCCGCCGGGGCGGCCTCCGGAAGCCGCTGAGCGAGGCCCTGCGGGGGACGGCTCTGGAGGTCAGGTCGTTGAGCGGCCTCCTGTGAAGCCGTCGTGGAACTGTTCCGCGGCGGCCCCGGAGGGGCTGCCCCGGCCGGGTACCGCCCGGTAGGGTGCGGCTCCATGGGCAGCGAGAGCACGACGCGTACGGCCCCGCGCAGCGGGGGCACAGGCACCGGCCCGGCGGGCGGCAAGACGGGACAGCGACTGTCCGGACTGGCCGTGGCGCTGGGCCTGGTGCTCTTCCTCGGCGGATTCGCCTGGGCGGCGGTGGTCTACCGCCCCTACACCGTGCCCACCAGCTCGATGACGCCCACGATCGGCATGGGCGACCGGGTGCTGGCCCAGCGCGTGGACGGCGCCGAGGTGCGCCGCGGCGACGTCGTGGTGTTCCGCGACACGTCCTGGGTGCAGAACGCGCCCGTGGTCAAGCGGGTGGTGGCGGTCGGCGGCGACACGGTCGCCTGCTGCCGGCAGGGCAAGCTGACCGTGAACGGCAAGGAGATCGACGAGCCGTATCTGAAGGGCGGCCCCGCCGAGGTCAGGAACTTCCCCACGGTGAAGGTGCCCCCGGGCCGCCTCTTCCTGCTCGGCGACGAACGCCAGGGCTCCCTGGACTCCAGCGCCCACCTCGCCGACGCGGCCCAGGGCACCGTCTCCCGCTCCGACGTCAGCGCCCGGGTGGACGCCGTCGTCTGGCCCGCCAAGGGCATGCTGGAGCGCCCCACCGGGTTCCGGGCGCTGGGCGCCCTGTCCGAGCCGGGGCCGCTGCGCACGGTCGTCCTGATGATCGTCGCCGGTGCCGTCCTGGTGCTCGCCGGGGGCGCTTACGGCCCGATCGCCAAGCGGCTGGGCGCCTCCTCCCGGGCCCGCGGCCGGACGGAGCCGGTCCGTGCCCGCTGAGGCCGGGAACGGCGCCGATCGCGGGCCCGGGGAGCCCGGCTCAAGCGGGGAGCCCAGCCCCGGCGGGGAGCACCGCTCAAGCGGCGAGCGCGGCCCGGCGGCGGAGCGGCAGGCGCACGGCGGTGGGTTGCGCAAGGTGTCCCGGGTGGTCCTGCTGGATCCGGCGGACCGCGTCCTGCTGCTGCACGGCCACGAGCCGGACGACCCGGCCGACGACTGGTGGTTCACGCCCGGCGGCGGCCTGGAGGGCGAGGAGACCCGCGAGGAGGCCGCACTGCGGGAACTCGCGGAGGAGACCGGCGTCACCGAGGTCGAACTGGGGCCCGTGCTGTGGCGCCGCCGCTGCTCCTTCCCCTTCGCCGGCCGGCGCTGGGACCAGGACGAGTGGTACTACCTGGCCCGCACCGCCCAGACGGCGATCGCGGCGACCGGCCTGACCGAACTGGAGCGGCGCAGCGTCGCCGGAGCACGCTGGTGGACGTGCCGGGAACTGGCCCGGTCGCATGAGACCGTGTATCCGACCAGACTCGCCGAGCTGCTGCGCACGCTGCTCGACGAAGGTCCCCCGGCCGGGCCCGTCACCCTGGACACCGAAATCGTCTAGGTGCGCGCGGGACTGGCGCACAATGGGGGGACCGCACGGCTGAAGGGGAACATGCCATGAGCGCCGAGGACCTCGAGAAGTACGAGACCGAGATGGAGCTGAAGCTCTACCGGGAGTACCGCGACGTCGTCGGTCTGTTCAAATACGTGATCGAGACCGAGCGGCGCTTCTACCTCACCAACGACTACGAGATGCAGGTGCACTCCGTCCAGGGAGAGGTGTTCTTCGAGGTGACGATGGCCGACGCGTGGGTGTGGGACATGTACAGGCCAGCCCGGTTCGTCAAGCAGGTGCGCGTCCTCACGTTCAAGGACGTGAACATCGAGGAGCTGAACAAGACCGACCTGGAACTGCCCGGCGGCTGACGCGCGCACCCTCCCGGGTGACGGGATTGTCCACAACCGGCGAGTAGTCCACCAAGATCCACACGGCCCGCCCGGCTGCCCCATCGTGGGCGCCGGAGGTGGTGCCGACATGAGCACACAGCAGGCGCGCAGGGCGCTCGGCAGGTACGGAGAGGATCTGGCCGCCCGGCGGCTCGCCGGGGCCGGTCTGACGGTCCTGGAGCGCAACTGGCGCTGCGGCAGAAGCGGCGAGATCGACATCGTGGCCGGTGACGGCGACGTGCTGGTCGTCTGCGAGGTCAAGACCCGCCGGGCCGGCGCCTTCCAGCATCCGATGGCGGCCCTCACCCCGCGGAAGGCCGAGCGGCTGCGCGGTCTCGCGCAGCGCTGGATCCAGTCCCACGGCGGCGCTCCTCCGGGCGGCGTCCGCATCGATCTGGTCGGCGTCCTGCTGCCCCGGCGCGGCGCGCCCGTGGTCGAGCACGTGCGGGGGGCGGCCTGATGGGATTCGCGCGTACCTGCTCCGTCGCCCTCGTCGGCGTCGAGGGCGTGGTCGTCGAGGTGCAGGCCGACCTCGAACCGGGCGTCGCCGCCTTCACCCTGGTGGGCCTGCCCGACAAGAGCCTGACCGAGAGCCGGGACCGGGTGCGGGCCGCCGTGGTCAACTCCGGGGCGGAGTGGCCGCAGAAGAAGCTCACCGTGGGACTCAGCCCGGCCTCGGTGCCCAAGGCCGGCAGCGGCTTCGACATGGCCGTGGCCTGCGCGGTGCTCGGCGCCGCCGAGCGGATCGACCCCCGGGTGCTCGCCGACGTCGTGATGATCGGCGAACTCGGACTGGACGGCCGGGCGCGCCCCGTGCGGGGCATCCTGCCGGCCGTGCTGGCCGCCGCCGACGCCGGATACGAGCAGGTGGTCGTGCCCGAGTGCGCCGCCGCCGAGGCCGCGCTGGTGCCCGGCGTCGCCGTGCTCGGCGTCCGCAGCCTGCGCCAGCTCATCGCCGTGCTGACCGACGAGCCCGTCCCCGAGGAGGAACCGGACGACCGGGGCCGCCCCGACCCGCTCCTGGCCGGACTGCGGATGCCGGGCACGGGAGCGGCCACCGGCGCGGACGGCATGGGCGGCCTGGGCGCCGTCCAGCACGACCACGGCCACGATCTGGCCGACGTGGTGGGCCAGACCTCCGCGCGGACGGCCGTGGAGGTCGCCGCCGCCGGCGGACACCACCTGTTCCTGCAAGGGCCGCCCGGCGCCGGCAAGACCATGCTCGCCGAGCGGCTGCCCGCCGTGCTGCCTCCCCTCGACCGGCAGGAGTCCCTGGAGGTCACGGCGGTCCACTCGGTGGCGGGACTGCTGCCGCCGGGCAAGCCCCTGATCGACGGCGCCCCGTACTGCGCCCCGCACCACTCGGCCACGATGCAGGCGCTGGTCGGCGGCGGACACGGCATCGCCCGCCCCGGCGCCGTCTCCCTCGCCCACCGCGGCGTGCTCTTCCTGGACGAGACCCCGGAGTTCAGCAGCCGCGCCCTGGACGCCCTGCGCCAGCCGCTGGAGGCGGGGCACGTGGTGATCGCCCGCAGTGCCGGGGTGGTGCGCTTCCCGGCCAGCTTCCTGATGGTGCTCGCGGCCAACCCGTGCCCGTGCGGCCGGTTCTCGCTGCGCGACCCCCTGTGCGAGTGCCCTCCGGCCGCGATCCGCCGCTATCAGGCCCGCCTCTCCGGGCCGCTGCTCGACCGGGTGGACCTGCGGGTCGAGGTCGATCCGGTCACCCGCTCGCAGCTCACCGGCGCCGGGGCCCGGGGCGAGTCGACCGCGACGGTGGCCGCCCGCGTGCGGGCCGCCCGGGAGCGGGCGGCGGCCCGGCTCGCGGGCACGCCCTGGCGGACCAACAGCGACGTCCCCGGCCGCGAGCTGCGCAGCCGCTGGCATCCGGCACCCGGCGTGCTGGAGGAGGCCGAGCGCAGCCTGGAGCGCGGGGCGCTCACCGCCCGCGGACTCGACCGGGTGCTCCGGGTCGCCTGGACCGTCGCCGACCTGGCCGGTCACGACCGGCCCGGCGCGGGCGACGTCGCGCTCGCCCTGCAACTGCGCACCGGGGTGCCGCGCGGCGTGCCCCTGTCCGTCGGGGGGCCGGCGTGAGCGCCCCGGACGGCGGCGACCGCGGCGATCTGCTGGCCCGGGTCTTCCTCAGCCGCGTCCTCGAACCCGGCGACCCCGCGGGCGGCCGCTGGGTGCGCGAACTGGGCGCCGCGACGGTGGCCCGCAGGCTCCGCGAGGGCGGCCCGCGGCTCGCCGGCGCCTCCGACCGGCGGTGGGCCGGGCTGTGCGCCCGCGCCGCCCGCGCCGACCCGGAGCAGGACCTCGCCCAGGCGCGCGCGGCGGGCGTGCGGTTCGTGCGGCCCGGCGACGCCGAGTGGCCCGCCCAGCTCGACGACCTGTCGGACGCCCGGCCCACCGGACTCTGGGTGCGCGGTGCGCCCAGTCTGCGCCTGTGGGCGCTGCGCTCGGTCGCCGTGGTCGGCGCGCGGGCGTGCAGCGGGTACGGCGCGCACATGGCCGCGATGCTCGCCGCCGACCTCGCGGAGCGCGGCTGGGTGGTGGTCTCCGGCGGCGCCTACGGAGTCGACGGCGCCGCCCATCGCGGCGCGCTCGGCAGCGGGGGCGCCACCGTCGCGGTCCTGGCCTGCGGCGTCGACCGGCCCTACCCGCGCGGTCACGCCGAGCTGATCCACCGGATCGCCCAGCAGGGTCTGGTGATCGGCGAGCTGCCGCCGGGGGAGCATCCGACGCCGAGCAGGTTCGTCGTCCGCAACCGGGTCATCGCGGCCCTGACCCGGGGCACCGTCGTCGTCGAGGCCGCCTACCGCAGCGGCTCCCTGGTCACCGCGCGGGCCGCGCGGCGGCTCGGGCGGCACACCATAGGGGTGCCGGGCCCGGTCACCAGCTCGCTCTCCGCGGGCGTGCACGAACTGCTGCGCGGCGGGGCGGAGCTGGTCACGGACGCTGCGGAGGTCGTCGAGCTGGTCGGGGACATGGGCGAGCTGGCGCCGGACCGGCGCGGCCCCGTCCTCCCGCGCGACCTGCTGGAGGCCGACACCCGGCAGGTCCTGGCCGCGCTCCCCGCTCGCGGCGTGGTCGGCGCGGCCGAGGTCGCCCGCGGCGCACGGACCACGACGGACGACGCGGTCGCGCGACTGTACGAACTCCGAGCGCTTGGTTACGCCGAACGGCAAGGCGAAGGATGGAAGTTGACACGCCAGGCGATGAACTCGATCCGGCCAGGCCGCGAGGAGCGATGACAGAGCGTGTTCGGCCGTCCGGGGGAATGCCGGTGCCTGCGGAAATACCCGCCGCCGCCACCGGGGATCACTCACCCTGAGTGATGAAGATGGGCCGCCGAAGTGCCCTGGGGAGCGTGTCCGCGCACGCCCGGGGCGTCCTCGTTCGCGCATCGCGACACCTCAGTCACGCTACGCTCACGTGGTTCCGACGCAGCAGCGCCCATCTCCGCCCTCTCTCGCACGTACACCGACAATTCACCCAGGACGCCGCACCCGACGGCAGAACAGCGCAAGGCGACGAATGCCCCAGCACACCTCCGGGTTCGACCGGACGGCGGCCCCGCCCGCCGCCCGCGACGGCGGCAGCGTGCGCCCGCCCGCTCCCTCGACGCTCGACGAGCTGTGGCGGTCGTACAAGGCGACCGGGGACGACCGGCTGCGCGAGCAGTTGATCCTGCACTACTCGCCGCTGGTGAAGTACGTGGCCGGACGGGTGAGCGTCGGGCTGCCGCCCAACGTGGAGCAGGCCGACTTCGTGTCCTCGGGGGTCTTCGGGCTGATCGACGCGATCGAGAAGTTCGACGTCGACCGGGAGATCAAGTTCGAGACGTACGCGATCACCCGGATCCGGGGCGCCATGATCGACGAGCTGCGGGCGCTGGACTGGATCCCGCGCTCCGTGCGGCAGAAGGCGCGCAACGTCGAGCGGGCGTACGCGACGCTGGAGGCCCGGCTGCGGCGTACCCCGTCGGAGGGCGAGGTGGCCGCCGAGATGGGCATCGCGGTGGAGGAGCTGCACGCGGTATTCAGCCAGTTGTCCCTGGCCAACGTGGTGGCGCTGGAGGAGCTGCTGCACGTGGGCGGGGAGGACGGCGACGGCCTGAGCTTCATGGACACGCTGGAGGACACCGCCGCCGACAATCCCGTCGAGGTCGCCGAGGACCGGGAGCTGCGGCGGTTCCTGGCACGGGCGATCAACACGCTGCCCGAGCGCGAGAAGACCGTCGTCACGCTGTACTACTACGAGGGCCTGACCCTCGCCGAGATCGGCAACGTGCTCGGCGTGACCGAGAGCCGGGTCAGCCAGATCCATACCAAGTCCGTGCTCCAGTTGCGCGGAAAGCTGGCGAGCTTCGGCCGCTGACCGGCCCGGCCGCGTCCGCACGGGCTGCAGAGGCGGTCCGCGCAAGGCCGCACGCGGGCCGCACCGGGCTGGGCGCGGGCTGCGCCGCGCTGGGCGCGGGCTGCGCCGCGCTGGGCGCGGGCCGCGCCAGGCCGGAGGCGCGCCGCACGAGGCGGAACGCCGACCGCACCGCGGGCCAGACGTGGGCAGCACCGGCCGGGCCCTGCCCGGACGTGGCCAGCCCGGCACGGACGCGCTCCCGCTCCGAGTAGCGCCTCCGTACAGTGGGGGCGTGCCAAGGATTCGAGCGGCCTCCGTGGCCGAGCACCGGTCGATGCAGCGAGCCGCCCTGCTGGACGTGGCGCGGACCCTGCTGTCCGAGGGCGGGACGGACGCGCTGACCTTCCCGGCCCTGGCCGAGCGGACCGGGCTGGCACGCTCATCGGTGTACGAGTACTTCCGGTCCCGGGCCGCCGTGGTCGAGGAGCTGTGCGAGGTCGACATCCCGGTCTGGGCCGCGGAGGTGGCGGCGGCGATGGCCGCGGCGGGGAGCCCCGAGGCCCAGGTCGAGGCATACGTCCGCACGCAACTGGAGCTGGTCGGCGACCGCCGTCACCGGGCCGTGGTGGCGATCTCCGCGAGCGAGCTGGACGCGGGCGCGCGGGAGAGGATCCGTGCCGCCCACGGCGGCCTCATCACGCTGATCGTCCAGGCTCTGGCGGAACTGGGCCACGACCACCCCCGCCTCGCGGCGATGCTCCTCCAGGGCACGGTGGACGCGGCCGTGCGCAGGATCGAACTGGGCGTGGCGGAGGAACCCTCGGCCATCGCCGAGGCGACGGTGCGGATGGCGCTGCGCGGCGTACAGGGCTGAACCCTTCCGCCCCGCCTCGCCGCGCCGCGCCGAGGACTGAGCCGGGCGGGGCTGAAGCCGGGACGGGCCGTCACCCCGCTGCCGCGCCCCGCCGCCGCCCCGCCGTCCGTGCTGCGCCCCGCCGTGGACGGAGCTGGACAGGAGCTGAAGCCGGGACGGGCCGTCGGCTCGGCAGCGGCCGCCGGGTGCGGAGGTCGCCCGGAGCGGGCGGCGCCGCCATCACCCCGCTGCCGCGCCTCGCCGCTGCCGCGCCGACCTTGCCGCGCCCCGCCGCGGACTGAGCCGGACAGGGGCTGAAGCCAGGCGGGGCTGAAGCCGGGACGGGCCGTCACCCCGCTGCCGCGCCTCGCCGCCGCCCCGCCGTCCGTGCCGCGCCCCGCCGCGGACGGAGCCGGATACGGGGCTGAAGCCAGGCGGGGCTGAAGCCGGGACGCGCCGTTGGCTCGGCGGCCCCCGGGTGCCGCTGCTGCCGGGCGCGGTCGCCACCCGGAGAGCTCGGTCGCCGCCCGGCGCGCCCGGTCGCCGCGCCCCGCCGCCGTCCACTGCCGCCGTCGCTCGGCGCGCCCGGTCGCCGCGCCCCGCCGCCGTCCACTGCCTCCGCCGCGCCAGCCGCCGGCCCGTTCGGGTCATGGCAGGGCGACCTCCAGGACCGGCAGCAGGCGTGGGGGGCCGGTGTTCAGGAGCCATGGGGGGAGCAGGAGCAGGGGGTTCAGGTACTCCTCCCCGCGCAGCAGGCCCCAGTGCAGGCAGCCGTTCCCGCAGTGCGGGCCTGCCGCCTCCAGCACGCCGACGATCTGGCCCGCCGTCACCGCGTCGCCCTCGCCGACCGTGGCCCGCACCGGCTCGTAGGTCGTGCGCAGCGGCGGGTCGCCCGTCCCCGTCAGCTCCACCGAGACCACGCCCCGTCCCGCCACCCGCCCGGCGAAGGACACCCGGCCCGCCGCCACCGCCCGTACCGGCGCCCCCGGCGCGGCGGCCAGGTCCACGCCGCGGTGCCCCGGCCCGTACGCCGACGCCGGAGGCTCCCAGCCGCGCAGCACCCTGGGCCGCACGCCCACCGGCCACGCCCGTGCCACCGCGGGTACCGCTACGCCGTCCGGCGGCGCCGGGGAGGACGCCAGAGACGACGCAGGGGACGCCGCCGGGGAGATCGCAGTGGCCGGCGCGGAGGGGGCGGACGGCGCGCGCGAAGCTCCCGGCGGGGCCGGGCCGCCTCCGGCCGCCCACGCCACCGAGGCCAGCAGGGCGACCGCAGCCCCCGCCGCCGCACCGATCGCCGCCCCGCACCACCGGCCCGCCCACCGCACCGCACGCATCCCAGACATGCGCCCACCGTGCCGCACCCCGTCCGAGTCCGCCGGAGTCTGTGGACAACTCGGAAGTTGTGGACAGCGGCGTCACCCGGGGCCTCCTGGGTCCCGTACACTTCTGGTGGCGACCCGGGTCACCGGGTCGACTTCGCACGCCCCGACATCTCGGCCGGCAACGGCTGGTGTCAGCGCCCCTCGGTCCTTCGCGGCACGGCGCAACGCGGGCGTCAGGCGCGGGAGCCGTCCGGCTTCCGCGGCACAACCGAGAACCCAAGGAGTACGGCCATGGCCGTCGTCACGATGCGGGAGCTGCTGGAGAGCGGCGTCCACTTCGGTCACCAGACCCGCCGTTGGAACCCGAAGATGAAGCGCTTCATCTTCACCGAGCGCAACGGCATCTACATCATCGACCTGCTCCAGTCGCTGTCGTACATCGACCGCGCCTACGAGTTCGTCAAGGAGACCGTCGCCCACGGCGGCACGGTCATGTTCGTCGGCACGAAGAAGCAGGCGCAGGAGGCCATCGCCGAGCAGGCCACCCGCGTCGGCATGCCCTTCGTCAACCAGCGCTGGCTGGGCGGCATGCTCACCAACTTCTCGACCGTCTACAAGCGCCTCCAGCGCCTGAAGGAGCTCGAGCAGATCGACTTCGAGGACGTGGCCGCCTCCGGCCTCACCAAGAAGGAGCTGCTGGTCCTCTCCCGCGAGAAGACCAAGCTCGAGAAGACCCTGGGCGGTATCCGCGAGATGCAGAAGGTGCCCAGCGCCGTCTGGATCGTGGACACCAAGAAGGAGCACATCGCGGTCGGCGAGGCCCGGAAGCTCAACATCCCGGTCGTCGCCATCCTCGACACCAACTGCGACCCCGACGAGGTCGACTACAAGATCCCGGGCAACGACGACGCGATCCGCTCCGTCACCCTGCTCACCCGCGTGATCGCCGACGCCGTCGCCGAGGGCCTCATCTCCCGTTCCGGCGTCAACGCCGGCGACAAGGGCGAGAAGGCCGCGAGCGAGCCGCTGGCCGAGTGGGAGCGCGACCTGCTCGAGGGCGAGAAGAAGTCCGACGAGGCTGCCGAGGCCGTCGAGGCCGCCGCCGAGGCTCCGGCTCCGGACGCTCCGGTCTCCGAGGCCGTCGAGGAGGCCGCCGCCGAGGTCGAGACGACTGAGGCCGAGACCGCCGAGGCCGAGACCGCTGAGGCTGAGACCGCCGAGGTCGAGACCGCTGAGGCCGAGACCGCCGAGGTCAAGGCCGCCGAGGGCGAGCCGCAGGCCTGACCCGTCCGTCAGGCGCCGACGGCGGGAGCGGGCGCATGAAGTCCGCTCCCGCCGTTCACCCGTAGGTCAGCGGCGCGTCGGCGGGACCGGCCCCGAGAGCGGTGGGCTCGACGGGCGGCACGGGTTCCCGCTGACCCCCTGACCTTCGATCTTCCCGACTTCGAGAAAGACTCACAGACTCATGGCGAACTACACCGCCGCCGACGTCAAGAAGCTCCGCGAGCTGACCGGCGCCGGCATGATGGACTGCAAGAAGGCGCTGGACGAGGCCGAGGGCAACGTCGAGAAGGCCGTCGAGGCGCTGCGCATCAAGGGCCAGAAGGGCGTCGCCAAGCGCGAGGGCCGCTCCGCCGAGAACGGCGCCGTGGTCTCCCTCCTCGCGGACGACAACTCCTCCGGCGTCCTCGTCGAGCTGAAGTGCGAGACGGACTTCGTCGCCAAGGGCGACAAGTTCCAGGCCGTCGCGCAGACCATCGCCGAGCACGTCGCCAAGACCTCCCCGGCCGATCTCGACGCCCTGCTCGCCTCCGAGATCGAGGCCGGCAAGACCGTCCAGGCGTTCGTGGACGAGGCCAACGCCAACCTCGGCGAGAAGATCGTCCTGGACCGCTTCGCGCAGTTCTCCGACGGCTTCGTCACCGCCTACATGCACCGCACGATGCCCGACCTGCCGCCGCAGATCGGTGTCCTCGTCGAGCTGGACAAGCCGAACGCCGAGGTCGCCAAGGGCATCGCCCAGCACATCGCCGCCTTCGCGCCGAAGTACCTGTCCCAGGAGGACGTGCCGGCCGACGTCGTCGAGTCCGAGCGCCGCATCGCCGAGGAGACCACCCGCGCCGAGGGCAAGCCCGAGGCCGCGATCGCCAAGATCGTCGATGGTCGTGTGAACGGCTTCTTCAAGGACGCCACGCTGCTCGGCCAGCCGTACGCCCTGGACAACAAGAAGTCGGTCCAGAAGGTCCTGGACGAGGCCGGTGTCACCCTGAAGCGTTTCGCGCGCATCAAGGTCGGCATCTGAGCCTTGCGTCCGTACCGCGCGGACACCCGGCCCGGATAGGGTCGACAGCAGCCGTCCACGTCGCCCGCGCCTGCCGGCCCGCAGGCGGGAGAGACGTACGGCAGCAGATCTGACGAGGAGGCCATTGCCGCTGCATGGGATGCGAAACACGCCCCACCGGCAATGGCCTTCTCGTATGTGCAGCACGCAACAGAGGCGGGATCTCATGACCACCAAGGCCCAGAAGAGCGACGACGGCAACGTGACCGGCCGGTTTCTGCTGAAGCTGTCCGGAGAGGCCTTCTCCGGCGGCGGGGGTCTGGGCGTCGACCCGGACGTGGTCCACGCCATCGCCCGCGAGATCGCGGCCGTGGTGCGGGACGGCGCCGAGATCGCGGTCGTGATCGGCGGCGGCAACTTCTTCCGCGGCGCCGAACTCCAGCAGCGCGGCATGGACCGCGCCCGCTCCGACTACATGGGCATGCTCGGCACGGTGATGAACTGCCTCGCCCTCCAGGACTTCCTGGAGAAGGAGGGCATCGACAGCCGGGTCCAGACCGCCATCACCATGGGCCAGGTCGCCGAGCCGTACATCCCGCTGCGCGCCGTGCGCCACCTGGAGAAGGGCCGCGTGGTCATCTTCGGCGCCGGCATGGGCATGCCGTACTTCTCCACCGACACCACCGCCGCCCAGCGCGCCCTGGAGATCGACGCCGAGGCGCTGCTCATGGGCAAGAACGGCGTGGACGGCGTGTACGACTCCGACCCGAAGGCCAACCCGGACGCGGTGAAGTTCGACTCCCTCGGCTACGGCGAGGTCATCACCCGCGACCTGAAGGTGGCCGACGCGACGGCGATCACGCTGTGCCGCGACAACCGGCTGCCGATCGTCGTCTTCGAACTCCTGAAGGAGGGCAATATCGCCCGAGCCGTCAAGGGTGAGAAGATCGGCACGCTGGTGGGCGAACCGGCGGGCCGGGACTGACCGGAGCCGGGCCAGGGGATGGACAATGTCCTGCCGGTCGGGAACCGTGCAGGAAGAAGACGCGACGCAGCCGGCCGTCGGCCCCGACGAGGAACCGCAGCCGGGCCTACTTCAAGACACGCAGGAGCAAGTGGTGATCGAAGAGACCCTCCTCGAGGCCGAGGAGAAGATGGAGAAGGCCGTCGTGGTCGCCAAGGAGGACTTCGCCGCGATCCGCACCGGCCGTGCGCACCCGGCGATGTTCAACAAGATCGTGGCGGACTACTACGGCGCGCCGACGCCGATCAACCAGCTAGCGTCGTTCTCCGTGCCGGAGCCGCGGATGGCGGTCGTCACCCCGTTCGACAAGACCGCGCTGCGCAACATCGAGCAGGCGATCCGGGACTCCGACCTGGGCGTCAACCCCAGTAACGACGGCAACATCATCCGGGTGGTGTTCCCCGAGCTGACGGAGGAGCGCCGCCGCGACTACATCAAGGTGGCCAAGGGCAAGGGCGAGGACGCCAAGGTGTCCATCCGCTCCGTGCGCCGCAAGGCCAAGGATGCCATCGACAAGCTGATCAAGGACGGCGAGGTCGGCGAGGACGAGGGCCGCCGTGCGGAGAAGGAGCTCGACGACACCACCGCGAAGTACGTCGCGCAGGTGGACGAGCTCCTGAAGCACAAGGAGTCGGAGCTGCTCGAGGTCTGATGAACGACTCTTCCTGGGGAGCGCCGCAGCCAGCCGGGTACGGTGCGCAGGGCGCCCAGCAGACTCGCCCCATGCCTCTCGTGCCCGAGGCGTCCGCACACGGCGCGGACCAGGAGGACGACCGGGGGGCCGCTCCGCTGGGCGGCCCCTCGCTCCACGGTGCGCCCGCGCAGCCGTACGGCATGCCGCAGGCCCAGCCGTACCCCTACGACGCGCAGCCGCAGCCTCCGCTCCACGACCCCGCGTCGTTCCAGGCGGCGCGGCCCCAGCCGCACGCGCAGCCCCATCCGGCGACGCGGCCGCCGCGCCCCCAGCCCCGGCCCTACGACATGCCGCAGCCGCCGCCCGCCCACGGGGCGGCGCCGCAGAATCCGGAGCCCATGCCCGACGCCCCGCAGCAGGCGCCAGCCCCGCAGAAGAAGAGCGCGGGCCGCGACCTGGGCGCCGCGATAGGAGTCGGCGTCGGCCTCGGCGTGGTGATCATCGCCTCGCTGTTCGTCGTCAAGGCCGTGTTCGTCGGCGTGGTCGCCGCCGCGGTGGTGGTCGGCCTGTGGGAGCTGACCAAGCGGCTGGAGGAGCGCAAGGGCGTCCACGCGCCGCTGGCGCCGCTGGCGGTCGGCGGCGCGGCGATGGTGGTCGCCGGCTACGTCCGCGGCGCTGAGGGCGCCTGGGTGGCGATGGCGCTGACCGCGCTCGCGGTCCTGGTCTGGCGGATGACCCAGCCGCCCGAGGGCTACCTGAAGGACGTCACGGCGGGCGTCTTCGCCGCCTTCTACGTGCCGTTCCTGGCCACGTTCGTGGCGATGCTGCTCAGCGCGCACGACGGCCCGTACCGCGTCCTGACGTTCCTGCTGCTCACGGTGGTCAGCGACACCGGCGCGTACGCCGTGGGCTGGCGCTTCGGCAAGCACAAGCTCGCCCCGCGGATCAGTCCCGGCAAGACCCGCGAGGGGCTGCTCGGCGCGATCTCCTTCGCGATGGCGGCCGGGGCGCTGTGCATGCAGTTCATGATCGACGACGGCGTCTGGTGGCAGGGCCTGGTGCTCGGCCTCGCGGTCGCCGTCAGCGCCACCCTCGGCGACCTCGGCGAGTCCATGATCAAGCGGGACCTGGGCATCAAGGACATGGGCACCCTGCTGCCGGGCCACGGCGGCATCATGGACCGCCTGGACTCCCTGCTCCCGACGGCCCCGGTGGTCTGGCTCCTGATGGTCCTCTTCGTCGGCGCGGCCTGACCCGCCTCCGCCGCCGACGCCCAGGCGAGCCCCCCACCGGAAACGGCGGCGGGGCTCGCCCCCGTCCCACCCGCCGAGCGTCCCCCGCCGACCGCCCCCGGCGGCTGCGCGACGGGACGTCGCCTGCGGCAGCCAGGGCACTGACGTGTCGCACGTGTCCCGCGGTCACCGGCTGCTGACAGAAAACGGACCGAGGCCCAAGGCTCGCGCCCCGGGCCTCGTATGCCGCCTCGCCGCTACAGGTGCGGACCGATCAGCAGCACCGTGATCACGGAGACCTCGTTGCCCTGCTCGTCCTTTTCGTTCGGGCCGTACATCCAGTAGACGCGCCAGGCGGAGGCCGTCTGGTTCTCTACGTAGGAGTCCCAGACCTTCTCGTTCGGCAGGTTCGGGAAGTTCTCGTACTGGTGTGAACGCAGGCCGGGGTACCTCGGGTCCCTCTGCAGGCGTCCAAGGGTGCGGCGGACCTTCTTCAGCTTCGAGAGAGTGGCGTTGCCACCTGCCACCAGCCGCTCGAGCGTGGCTTCAGCATCGTCGGAGAAGCGAAGGGTGAACAAAGGCTAGTCCTCAGTGTCGTCCTCCGCGAGGTACTGACTGAAGTCGCCGAGGTCCTTGGTCTTCCCTTCCTTCGCCTGCTGCACTCCGCGACGAACGCGATCGGCTACTTCGTGGTCTGTCCAGACCAGCAGCTCGCGCTCAGGGATGGAGACGACAGGGGTCAGCAAGAGCACGCCGTCGGGGTCTGCCTCTACTCGGTAGCGCCGGCCTGGCTTGGCTCCGGCGCGTCCGAGGGAAACGCGTCCCCGGGCGTCGACTTCGGTCTCTGCTACGACTTCGAACTCCTCGCGCGCGGTGGTCCTCATTGCTGCACTCCTTGGTGTCCGACTTCTCGGCGTTGGTCGGTCAACATCGCGGGAGAGCGCCGAGCCCAGGCGGGATCGCGATACCGGAAGCCTAGCCCAGGTGGGGCAGGTGGGCAATACCCACCTGCCCCGCCTGGGTGATCTGGGGGGCCGTCGGGTGCGGCTGTCCGTAGTCGACATTGGCCATGGTGTGGCCCATCCAGACCGAGGCGCCCAGGTGGGGGAGGCCCCGGCCGCTGACGGCCGCCGGGGCTTGGGGTGGGCGTGTTGGGGAGCTTTCGGTCGGTTCGGAGGTCTGCTTGGGGTGGGGTCAGATCCAGTGGGGGACGTTCTCTTCGGTGTAGCGGGCGCCGAAGCCGCCGGTGGGGAGGATCTCGCGGATCGCGGCGAGGTCGGCCTCGGTGAGGGTGACGTCGGCGGCGTGGGCGTTCTCCTCCACGCGGGCGGCGCTGCGCGTGCCCGGGATCGGGACGACGTGCTCGCCCTGGGCCAGCAGCCAGGCGAGAGCGAGCTGCGAGACGGTGATGCCCTTGGCGGCGGCGAGCTGGGTGAGCAGGGCCACCGCTTCGACGTTCTTCTCGAAGGCGCCGGGCTGCCAGCGCGGGTCGGTGTTGCGCATGTCGGAGGCGTCGTACTGGCCGGCGGGCTTCGCGGCGCCGGTGATGAAGCCGCGGCCGAGAGGGGAGTAGGCGACGAAGCCGATGCCGAGTTCCTCCAGGGTGGGGAAGAGCTGTTCGACGTCGCGCTCGAACAGCGAGTACTCGGTCTGGAGGACCGAGACCGGCTGGACGGCGTGCGCGCGGCGGATGGTCTGCGGGCCGGCCTCGCTGAGCCCGAAGTACTTCACCTTTCCCGCGTCGATCAGCTCCTTGACGGTCCCGGCGACGTCCTCGATCGGCACGGCCGGGTCGACGCGGTGCTGATAGAGGACGTCGATGTGGTCGACGCCCAGGTAGCGCAGGCTGTTGTCGGCGACCTTGCGGATGTTGTCCGGGCGGCTGTCCAGCCCGAAGCCGCGCTCCTCGAAAGTGAAGCCGAACTTGGTGGCCAGGACCACCTCGTCGCGAAAGTCCTTGACGGCCTTGCCGACCAGGATCTCGTTGGACCCGGCGCCCCAGCCGTAGAGCTCGGCGGTGTCGAAGAAGGTGACGCCCAGGTCATGGGCGCGGCGGATGGCGGCGATGCCCGCATCCTCGTCGCCTGGGCCGTAGGCCATGGTCAGGCCCATCGAGCCGTAGCCGATCGCGGAGACGGTCAGGCCCTGGGCGCCTAGTGTCCTGTGCTGCATGAGAAGCTCCCGACGTCAAACCAAACTGTTCGGTTTGAAGTCTAGGCCGACCGCGGCCCTGTGCCAAACCGAACAGTTCGGTCAGGTAGCGTGGGAGGCATGACTCCCCAGGTCCGCACCGACTCGGCCCGCGACCGCATCGTGACCGCGGCCAAGGCCGAGTTCTCCCAGCACGGGATCGCCGGAGCACGCATCGACCGGATCGCCAAGGCCGCCAGGACCAGCAAGGAACGCGTCTACGCCTACTTCCCCAGCAAGGAGGCCCTCTACCGGTTCGTCTCCGCGCAGGAGCTGGCGGCCGTGGCCGAAGCGACCCGCCTGGACCCCGCGGACCTGCCCGGCTACGCAGGCCGCGTCCATGACTACTTCGCCGCCCACCCCGAACGGTTCCGCCTCATGACCTGGGGACAACTGGAGCTCGGCGCCGGCGACTCCCTCCCCGACGACGCCCTCCGGGAGACGGTGGCCCGCAAGGTCCAGCGGGTGCGCGACGCCCAGGAAGCCGGCCGGTTGGACGCCGGCTGGGACCCGGTCGACGTCGTCGTCTTCGTCAGCCAGCTCGCCATGGCCTGGGCCGCCCAGCCCGACCTGCTGCCTCCGCCCGGCGACGGACGCGCCGCGTTCTTGGCCGCGCGCCGAGCCGCCGTCGTCGCCGCCGTCGAGCGCCTCTTCCCCGCGACCACGGGGAACTGACCGCACGCCGGGCACTCGCCCGGCGTCTCGCCTCGGCGACGGGCTTGCGCGCCGACGGCCGCAGGCCACCCCAGTCGATCTGCGACACTGGTACCACCATGCCCAAGCCCGGAGAACTCATTTTCGTCGCCCCGCGCGGAGCCCAGAAGCCGCCGCGGCACCTCGCCGACCTCTCGCCCGCCGAGCGCAAGGAGGCCGTCGCCGCGATCGGGGAGAAGCCGTTTCGCGCCAAGCAGCTCTCGCAGCACTACTTCGCGCGGTACGCGCACGACCCGCAGCAGTGGACCGACATCCCGGCCGGGGCGCGCGGCAGGCTCCAGGAGGCGCTGCTCCCGGAGCTGATGACGGTCGTGCGGCACCTGTCGACCGACGAGGGCGCCACCCGCAAGACGCTGTGGCGGCTGTTCGACGGCACGCTCGTGGAGTCGGTGCTCATGCGCTACCCGGACCGGGTGACCATGTGCATCAGCTCGCAGGCCGGCTGCGGGATGAACTGTCCGTTCTGCGCGACCGGACAGGCCGGACTGGACCGCAACCTGTCGACCGCCGAGATCGTGCACCAGATCGTCGACGGGATGCGGGCGCTGCGCGACGGCGAGGTCCCGGGCGGTCCGGCGCGGCTGTCCAACGTCGTGTTCATGGGCATGGGCGAGCCGCTGGCCAACTACAAGCGCGTGATCGGCGCCGTCCGCGCGCTGACCGACCCCGAGCCCGACGGGCTGGGGCTGTCGCAGCGCGGGATCACCGTCTCCACGGTGGGCCTCGTCCCGGCGATCCACCGGTTCGCCGACGAGGGCCTCAAGTGCCGCCTCGCCATCTCCCTGCACGCGCCGGACGACGAGCTGCGCGACACCCTCGTCCCGGTCAACACGCGCTGGAAGGTGCGGGAGGTGCTGGACGCCGGGTTCGACTACACGGCGAAGTCCGGCCGCCGGCTGTCCATCGAGTACGCGCTGATCCGGGACGTCAACGACCAGGCCTGGCGCGGCGACCGGCTCGGCCGCATGCTCAAGGGCAGGCCGGTGCACGTCAACCTGATCCCGCTCAACCCGACGCCGGGCTCGAAGTGGACCGCCTCGCGGCCCGAGGACGAGAAGGCGTTCGTGGAGGCCGTCGCCGCGCACGGCGTGCCGGTGACCGTCCGGGACACCCGGGGCCAGGACATCGACGGGGCGTGCGGTCAGCTCGCCGCCACCGAGCGGTAGCCGGACGGTACTCTGAGGCCGTACACACCTTCATATTCCGACAGGGGAGCGCCACAGCGCTGAGAGTGCGGCCCGGCCGCAGACCCTCTGAACCTCGCCCAGGTCATTCTGGGTAGGAAGTTCGGTCATCACTCAAGCTGTTGTGCCCTGCCCGGGAACCCGCCGCGGAACCCGGGCAGGGCCGCGTCTCTTCCTGGCCGTCACCCAGGAGGACATCAGTGCATCGCACCACGTTCGTCGCCGCGGCCCTCGGCCTCGGCCTGGTCACGCTGTCCGCGTGCGGGTCGTCCGACGGCCGCGCCGGCGCGGACTCCACGACGGTGACCCTCGTCAGCCACGACTCGTGGGCCGCCTCCAAGAGCGTCATAGCGGCCTTCGAGAAGAGCTCCGGCTACACCGTCAAGGTGCTCAAGGACGGCGACGCGGGCCAGGCCGTCAACAAGGCCATCCTCACCAAGGACGACCCGCAGGGCGACGTCTTCTTCGGCGTCGACAACACCCTGCTCTCCCGCGCCCTCGACAACGGGCTGTTCCAGCCGTACCGGGCGAAGGACGCCGACCTGGTCCAGCCCCAGTACCGGGTCGACGAGGCCCGGCGCCGGGTCACGCCGATCGACACCGGCGACATCTGCGTCAACTACGACAAGAAGTACTTCGCCGACCACCGCCTCGCCCCGCCCGCCTCCTTCGCCGACCTGCTCAAGCCGCAGTACAAGAACCTCCTCGTCACCGAGAACGCCGCCGCCTCCTCGCCCGGCCTCGGCTTCCTGCTCGGCACCGCCGCGCGGTACGGGGACGGAGGCTGGCAGGGCTACTGGAAGAAGCTCAAGGCCAACGGCGTGAAGGTCGTCGACGGCTGGGAGCAGGCGTACGACCAGGAGTTCTCCGGATCCGCCGGAGGCCGCAAGGCGGGAGGCGACCGGCCCCTCGTCGTCTCCTACGCCTCCTCCCCGCCCGCCGAGGTCGTCTACGCCGACCCCCGCCCCAAGACCGCGCCGACCGGGGTGGCCTACGGCACCTGCTTCCGGCAGGTCGAGTACGCGGGACTGCTGAGCAACGCGAAGGACTCCCGGGGCGGGAAGGCGTTCCTCGACTTCCTGCTCACCCGGCGGTTCCAGGAGGACATGCCGCTGAACATGTTCGTCTACCCGGTGCGCCAAGGCGCCCAGACGCCAAAGGAGTTCACCGCCTACGGACCGCAGGCGAAGGACCCCGAGACGCTGGCGCCCGACCGGATCGCCGCCCATCGCGACCAGTGGGTCAAGTCGTGGACCTCGCTCGTACTGAAGTAGCCCGCCCGCGCGCCCGCCGCCGGGGGAACGCGGCGCGGCTCGGCCTGATGGCCGTGCCCGTCGCGTTCTTCGCGGCGTTCTTCGCCTACCCCGTGGCCGCGATCGTCCGGCGCGGCCTCAAGGTCGACGGCGCCTGGCGGCTCGGGCGGATCGCCGACGTGCTGGGGCAGTCCGACATCCGGCACGTGCTGTGGTTCACCGCCTGGCAGGCGGTCGCCTCCACCGCGCTCACCCTGCTGATCGCCCTGCCCGGCGCGTACGTCCTGGCCCGCTACGACTTCCCCGGCCGGCGCCTGCTGCGGGCGCTGGTCACCGTGCCGTTCGTGCTGCCCACCATCGTGGTCGGCGCCGCCTTCCTCGCCCTGCTCGGGCGCGGCGGCCTGCTCGACGAACTGTGGGGCGTGCGCCTGGACACCACCGTGTGGGCCATCCTCCTCGCCCACGTCTTCTTCAACTACGCCGTCGTGGTGCGGACCGTGGGCGGCCTCTGGTCCCAGCTCGACCCGCGGCAGGAGGAGGCCGCGCGGGTGCTCGGCGCCTCGCCGCTGACCGCCTGGCGCAAGGTCACCCTGCCCGCGCTCGCCCCCGCCGTCGCGGCCGCCGCGCTGATGGTGTTCCTGTTCACCTTCACGTCCTTCGGCGTGGTGCAGATCCTGGGCGGCCCCGCCTTCTCGACGCTCGAAGTCGAGATCTACCGGCAGACCTCGGAGGTCTTCGACCTGTCCACGGCGGCGGTCCTCACCCTCGTGCAGTTCGTGGCGGTGGGCGCCGTCCTCGTCGTGCACGCCTGGACCGTACGGCGCCAGGAGAGCGCGCTGCGGCTCGTCGGCGCCGCCGGAGCCGCCCGCCGTCCGCGCGGCGCACGCCAGTGGGCGCTGCTCGCCGGTGTGCTCGCCACCGTCGCCGTGCTCCTGCTGCTGCCGCTCGGCGTGCTGGTGCGCCGCTCGCTCACCGCGCCCGGCTTCGGCTACTACCGGGCGCTGACGAACGCGGACGGCGGCGTCTTCCTCGTCGCCCCGATCGACGCCGTCGGCGTCTCGCTGTCCTACGCCGCCGCGGCCACCGGCATCGCCGTGGTCGTCGGCGCCCTGGCCGCCGCCGCGCTGACCCGGCGGGACGCCGGCCGGATCGTCCGCGGCTTCGACGCGCTGCTGATGCTGCCGCTCGGCGTCTCGGCGGTCACCGTCGGCTTCGGGTTCCTGATCGCGCTGGACGAACCGCCGCTGGACCTGCGCGACTCCTGGATCCTGGTCCCGCTCGCGCAGGCGCTGGTCGGGGCGCCCTTCGTGGTGCGGACCATGCTGCCGGTGCTGCGCGCGGTGGACGCACGGCTGCGGGAGGCGGCGGCCGTGCTCGGCGCGTCGCCCTGGCGGGCGTGGCGGGAGGTCGACCTGCCGCTGGTGCGCCGGGCGCTGCTGATCGCCGCCGGGTTCGCCTTCGCGGTGTCGCTGGGCGAGTTCGGCGCGACCGTGTTCCTCGCGCGGGCCGGCGACCCGACGCTGCCGGTCGCCGTGGCCCGCCTGCTCGCGCGGCCCGGCGACCTCAACTACGGGCAGGCGATGGCCCTGTCGACGATCCTCATGCTGGTGTGCGCCACGGCCCTGCTGCTCCTGGAGCGGCTGCGGGGCACGGACCGAACGGGAGAGTTCTGATGCTGCTGGCTCTGGAGGACGCCACCGTGCGCTTCGGCGGGCGGGCCGCGCTCGACGCCGTCGGCCTCGGCGTCGCCGAGCAGGAGACGGTCTGCGTGCTCGGCCCCAGCGGCAGCGGCAAGTCCACGCTGCTGCGGGCGGTCGCGGGGCTGCAACCGCTGGACGCCGGGCGGGTGCTGCTGGACGGCCGCGACCAGGCGCGGGTGCCCGTGCACCGGCGCGAGGTCGGCCTGATGTTCCAGGACCACCAGCTCTTCCCGCAGCGCGACGTGGCCGGGAACGTCGGCTTCGGGCTGCGGATGCACGGCGTGCCGAGAAGCGAACGGGAAGCCAAAGTAAGAGAGTTGCTGGAGCTGGTCGGGCTGCCGGGGGCCGGCGGGCGGGCCGTGGCCGCGCTGTCCGGCGGTGAGCAGCAGCGGGTCGCGCTCGCCCGCGCCCTGGCGCCCCGCCCCCGGCTGCTGATGCTCGACGAACCCCTCGGCCAGCTCGACCGCTCGCTGCGCGAACGGCTCGTCGTGGAACTGCGGGAGCTGTTCGGGGCGTTGGGCACGACCGTGCTCGCGGTCACCCACGATCAGGGCGAGGCGTTCGCGCTCGCGGACCGGGTGGTGGTGATGCGGGACGGGCGGATCGCCCAGTCCGGTACGCCGCTGGAGGTCTGGCAGCGCCCGGCGGACGCCTTCGTGGCCCGCTTCCTCGGCTTCGAGAACGTCGCTGAGGCCCGCGTCGAGGGCGACGTCGCCCTCACCCCGTGGGGCAAGGTCCCGGCGCCCCGCGGGACGCCGCAGGGCGCGCGCACGCTCCTCGTCCGCCCCGCCGGAGTCCGGCTCGTCCCCGCCGGGGAGGGCCTGCCCTGCCGGGTCGCCGCGCGCACCTTCCGGGGCGCCCACGTCGCCGTGCACCTCCAGCCGCACGACGCACCCCGCCTGGAGGCGGCCTGCCCGCTCCGGTCGGCCCCGGAGGTCGGCGACGAGGTCGGGGTGGCGTTCGATCCGGCGGACGTCGTGGTCCTGGAGTGACCGCACGGCCGCGGAGCGCGGAGGCAACGGCAGCGGCCCGCCCCCGAGTCGGGGACGGGCCGCTGCCGGTCAGCCTGCCGGAGTGCCGGAGTGCCGGAGCGTCAGCGGCCCTGACCGGCGCCGCGACGGCGCAGGCCGAAGAAGACCGCGCCGCCGCCGACGACGACCAGCGCGGCGGCGATGCCGGCGATCAGGCCGGTGTTCGAGCTGGCGCCGGTCTCGGCGAGGTTGGAGTCGCCGACCGCGGGCGACGGCGCGTTGCTCACCGTGCCCGCCGGGGCGGTGCCGCTGCTCTGCGAGGCGGACGGGACCGGCGCCGGGGCGCCGCTCTGCGACGGCGCCGTGGAGGCCGACGGAGTCGGGCTGGCCGGCTTCGTCGGAGTGGCCGGCGCGCTCGGCGTGCTCGTCGCGCAGGCGGTGGACGGGACGGTGAGGCTGGGCTTGACGTCCTCGTCGACCCGGCCGCCGGTGGCCTTGACGTGGACGCGGTAGACGGCGTTCGGCTGCCAGTCCTCGGCGAACGTGACCGAGACGCCCTCCGCGGTGCCCTTGACCGACTTCTCGCCGATCATCTTGGCGTCGGCGCCGTTGTTCTCCAGGAACACCGAGACGGTCGCCTCGGTCCCGGACCTGTCCTTGTCGGTGACGACGATGGCGCCCTTGCCGCCGGTGCACGTGGCTTCGGCGGAGAACTCGCTGATGTTGCAGGCGAGCGCGTTGCCGGCGAAGCCGAGCGCGAACGCGGCGGACGCGGAGGCGACGCCCAGGACGCGAGCGGTTCGACGGGACGGTGATATGGACAAGATGGCCACTTCGCCCTTCACGGGAGGTGCACTTGCGGGGGAGATCAGGGGTGTCGGGGCGGACGCGCACCACGAGAAGTGCGCCGCCCCAGCACCCCCAGGAAGCTCTGGTTCTATAAGCGAGCCGTGAGAAGTGTCAACGCAGGAGCCCCGCAAGGGCGTTGACTTTACCTATTTGTTAATCACCGGGATGTTTGACGGGTCGACAGTCTTCTCGATCCCGTCAAACGAGGGCGAACCGGCGAACCGGCGTCACCTCCCCGGCGCCCCGGCCTCCGGGTCAGCTCTGCACCGCCGCCGGGTCCATCCACATGACCTCCCAGGTGTGGCCGTCGAGGTCGTCGAAGGCGCGGCCGTACATGTGCCCGTAGTCCTGCGTCTCGCCGCTCGCGGAGCCGCCGGCCGCGAGGGCCCGGTCCACCAGTTCGTCGACCTTCTCGCGGCTCTCCGCGCTCAGGCAGAGCAGCACCTCGCTGGTCCGGGTGGAGTCGGCGATCTCCTTCTTCGTGAAGCCCGCGTAGTGCTCCTTGCCGAGCAGCATCACGACGATGGTGTCGCTGATCACGACGCAGGCGGACTGGTCGGTCGTGAACTGCGGGTTGAGCGAGAAGCCGAGCTGGGTGAAGAACTCCTTCGCCGCGGCCACGTCGGCGGTGGCGAGGTTCACGAAGATCATCTGCTGGTACACGGTGGGTCTCCCGTCGAGGTGCGGGCCCTGCCGCGCCGGTCGCGGCGCCCGCGTGTGTCGCAGAGATGGACCGGGGCCGCGCGCCGAACTCATCGGCCCCGGCGATCTTTTTCCGCCGCCCCCGCTCTCCGGCCGTCCCCCGCCCCCGGCGGGGGGGGCGAGGGACGTGAGGCGAGGAGACGTTCTCCCGGCCGCCGCCTCCCGGCCGTCGCCTCCCGGCCCGCTGAGGTCTCAGCGGACCAGGGGCAGCGCGGCCAGGTCCGCGATCACCAGGGTGAGCGGGACGAAGAGGACCAGCAGGGCGGCGGCGCGCAGCGCGGCGGCGCGGCGCAGGGCCGAGGCGGGCGCGCCCAGCCGCCGCAGGGCGTCCCGGGCCCCGGCGCGCGCCTGACGCGCCTCCACGGCCGCGCTGAGCAGCGCTCCCAGCGTGCAGCCCGCTACGAGCACACCGCCCAGGGCGGTCAGCGGGCCGAGCAGCGACCGGCCGCCGTCGTCGTGCAGCGCGGTCAGCGCGTACGCCCCCGAGGCCACCGCGCACACGACGCCCAGCGGGCGGCCGATCCGGCCCGCCTCCGCCATCAGGATCCGCCCGGCGAGCAGACGGACCGCCCCGGGCCCGGCCGCCTGGAGCAGGCGACCGCACAGGTACGTCAGGCCGGGTCCGGCGAGGGCCAGTCCGAGCGCGGTCAGCAGCCAGCCCACGAGCACCGGCGCGGAGTCGGCGGCCAGGCCGCCGGGCAGCGCGGCGGCCGAGCCGGCGGGGGCGCCGGGAGCGCGGCCCGCGTACGCCTCGACGCAGAGCCCGGCGGCGAGCACGGCGACGCCCCAGGGCAGGCCGGTGGGGGCCCGGTGCGGCGGGAGCGGGCGGTGCGGGTCTCCTTCCCGGGCGGCCCGCTCGTCCCGGGCGTCGGCCGCGCCGTCCGCCGGGGCGTCCGGGGTCGTCGCGGTCCGGGCGTCACCCCGTTCAACGACGGCGACGGCGACGGCTGCGTTGCCGGTGCGGGCTTCGTCCGGCTCCGCGGCCCGCTGTTCCGCGGGCGGTCGCGGCGCCGGCTCGCCGTCCGCGGGCCGCGCCGTGCGGCCGCCCCGCGCCGTCGCGCCGCCACGGTCCTCGCGGGGGCGCAGGGTCAGCGCCACGGCGGCCGACGCGATCGACGGGACGGTCGCCAGCAGGGTCAGCACCCCGGCCACCGGCAGCCCCTTCCCCGCCGCCGTGAACCCAGGGGCCGTGCCGTGCGGCAGGGCCGCGAGGTCGCCGCGCAGGTGCAGGAAGAGCAGCAGCGCGAGCAGTGTGCCGAAGGCGCAGGACAGCGCGGTCGTGACCGCCGAGACGGCCATCATCCGGCCGGGCCCGAGACCGAGCGCGGACAGGGCGGCGCGGGGGCGCACGCCGGGGTCGGTGCGGGCCACCGCGACCGCCAGGTACGCGGTCGCGGCCAGCGGCGCCGCGCACCAGGAGAGCCGCAGCAGCGCGGCGTGCGCGTCGTCCGGGTGGCTCAGGGCGTGGCCCAGGCTGCTCAGCAGGAGGAAGCCCGTGCCCGCCGAGGCCGCCGCGACCGCGCACCGGCGGAGCTGGACAGCGGGCCGCGCGACGCGGGTCAGACGGAGAGCGAGCACGCCGCCCGGCCTTCCGTCGCGTCGCCGGTCGGCGGCAGGTGGACGGTCTTCACGCGCCGGCCGTCGAGCAGCGGCACCGTGCGGTCGGCCAGGGCGGCCGTCTCCGCGTCGTGGGTGGCCAGCACGACCGTGATGCCGTGGGAGCGGGACGCCGTGGTGAGCGTGCGCAGGACGTGGGCGCGGTCGGCCCGGTGCAGCGGGGCCGTGGGCTCGTCGGCGAACAGCACCGTCGGCGCGGGCGCCAGCGCGCGGGCGACGCACACGCGCTGCCGCTCGGCCTGCCGCAACTGGTGCGGGCGCCTGCGGGCCAGCTCGCCCACGTCGAGCCGTTCCAGCCACTCCAGGGCGGCCGCCTTGGCCCGGCGCCGGCCGGTGCCGCGCAGCATCAGCGGCAGGGCGGCGTTCTCCCACACGTTCAGCTCGGGCACCAGCGAGGGGACGGGGTCGATCCAGCCGAACCGGTCGCGGCGCAGCCGTTCGCGGGCCAGCGGGCCGAGGGTGTGGACGGGGGCGCTGTTGAACCACACCTCGCCCTGGCGCACCCGCAGCATGCCGGACAGGCACCGCAGCAGGGTCGTCTTGCCGCTGCCGCGCGGTCCGGCCACGGCGAGGATCTCGCCCTCGCGGACGCCGAGCGAGACGCCGCCGAGCGCGGGGGAGCCGTCGTCGTGGGTGTAGTGCAGGGCGCGTGCCCAGAGCAGTTCGTCGTCCGGCGGGGCCACCATGGCGTACACCTCGGTTCGGAGCAGGAATGCCGCGGGGGTTGCCGTGCGGGTCCGTGGAATCCCTCGCGCGCATCCCCCGTACGGGGGAACGAAGGCGGACCCGATCGGTCACGTGGCACGCTAGGCAGCCGAGGCGGGCAGGCCGGACGCCACGCGGCCCCGGGCCGCCGTTTCCCACTCGAACGGACGGCGCCGGAGCCGGTGATGATCATCTGATCGGAGGTACGCGCCCGGGACGCTCACCGTGTCCGGCAGCGTGCGGGACGCTCACCCCGTCCGGGACCGTCCGGCGCGGTCACAGCTTGGTCCACGCCTCCGTCAGCGTCGCGCGCAGGATCTGCTCGATCTCGTCGAAGGTCTCCTGGGTGGAGATCAGCGGCGGGGCGAGCTGGACGACCGGGTCGCCGCGGTCGTCGGCGCGGCAGTACAGGCCGTTGTCGTACAGGGCCTTGGAGAGGAAGCCGTACAGGACGCGCTCGGTCTCCTCGTCGTCGAAGGTCTCCTTGGTGGTCTTGTCCTTCACCAGCTCGATGCCGTAGAAGAAGCCGGCGCCGCGGACGTCGCCGACGATCGGCAGGTCGTGCAGCTTCTGGAGGGTGGACAGGAACGCGGACTCGTTGTCCAGGACGTGCTGGTTCAGCCCCTCGCGCTCGAACAGGTCGAGGTTGGCCAGGCCCACCGCGGCGGAGACCGGGTGGCCGCCGAAGGTGTAGCCGTGCAGGAAGGTGTTGTCGCCCTGGTAGAACGGCTCGGCCAGGCGGTCGGAGACGATGCACGCGCCGATGGGGGAGTAGCCCGAGGTCATGCCCTTGGCGCAGGTGATCATGTCCGGCACGTAGCCGAACTTGTCGCAGCCGAACATCGTGCCCAGGCGGCCGAAGGCGCAGATCACCTCGTCGGAGACGAGCAGCACGTCGTACTGGTCGCAGATCTCGCGCACCCGCTGGAAGTAGCCGGGCGGCGGCGGGAAGCAGCCGCCGGCGTTCTGCACCGGCTCCAGGAACACAGCGGCGACGGTCTCCGGGCCCTCGAAGAGGATCTGCTGCTCGATCTGGTCGGCGGCCCAGCGGCCGAACGCCTCCGGGTCGTCGCCGAAGAGCGGGGCGCGGTAGATGTTGGTGTTGGGAACCTTGTGCGCACCCGGCACCAGCGGCTCGAACGGGGCCTTCAGACTCGGCAGACCTGTGATGGACAGGGCGCCCTGCGGGGTGCCGTGGTAGGCGACCGCGCGGGAGATGACCTTGTGCTTGGCGGGCTTGCCGGTCAGCTTGAAGTACTGCTTGGCGAGCTTCCAGGCGGTCTCCACGGCCTCGCCGCCGCCGGTGGTGAAGAAGACCTTGTTCAGGTCGCCCGGCGCGTGGTGGGCCAGGCGCTCGGCCAGCTCCACGGCCTTGGGGTGGGCGTAGGACCAGACCGGGAAGAACGCCAGCTCCTGCGCCTGCTTGAACGCGGTCTCGGCCAGCTCCGTGCGGCCGTGCCCGGCCTGCACCACGAACAGGCCCGCGAGGCCGTCCAGGTAGCGCTTGCCCTTGTCGTCGAAGACGTAGGCGCCCTCGCCGCGCACGATGGTCGGCACGGGGGAGTTCTCGTACGAGGACATGCGGGTGAAGTGCATCCACAGGTGGTCGTACGCGGTGCGGCTGAGGTCCTGGCTCACGGTTATCGGGTTCCCCACATGTAGGTCTGCTTCTTGAGCTTGAGGTAGACGAAGCTCTCGGTGGAGCGCACGCCGGGCAGCGCCCGGATGCGTTTGTTGATGACGTCCAGCAGGTGGTCGTCGTCCTCGCAGACGATCTCGGCGAGGACGTCGAACGAGCCCGCGGTCATCACCACGTACTCGACTTCCGGCATGTCGGTCAGCGCGTCCGCCACGGAGTCGACGTCGCCCTCTACATGCACCCCGACCAGCGCCTGCCTGCGGAACCCCACGGTGAGCGGGTCCGTCACGGCGACGATCTGCATGACGCCCTGGTCGAGCAGCTTCTGCACGCGCTGGCGCACGGCCGCCTCGGAGAGCCCGACGGCCTTGCCGATGGCCGCGTACGGCCGGCGGCCGTCCTCCTGAAGCTGCTCGATGATCGCGAGGGAGACGGCGTCCAGTTGGGGGGTGCCGCTCCCGTTGCGGGACTCGCGGGAGGAGTCCCTCTGCTCTGCGCTTCGACTGGCCACGCCCTCACTGTGCACGACGTCTCAACCGTGTCGCAACCCTCATTCAATGAAATTCGTTGTCTGGGTGACCTTGAGATACGGATTTCGCAGAAGGGGCCGGGTCGGGGGTGTTGAGAACGCGGGCGGGCGGACTAGGGTGGTGTCTCAGCGATCGGACATCTAGAACCAGACCAGGAGGGCCGGCAGTGAGCACCGAGCTGGCACGGCTGCGCAGGCTACGCAACTACATCGCCGGCGAGTTCCGGGACGCCGCCGACGGACGGACCACCGAGGTGGTCAACCCCGTGACGGGCGAGGCGTACGCGACCGCGCCGCTGTCCGGTCAGGCGGACGTCGACGCCGCCATGGCGGCGGCCGCGGCGGCCTTCCCGGGCTGGCGCGACGCCACTCCGGCGGAGCGGCAGAAGGCGCTGCTGAAGATCGCGGACGCGTTCGAGGAGCGGGCCGAGGAGCTGATCGCGGCCGAGGTGGAGAACACGGGCAAGCCGATCGGGCTGACCCGCACCGAGGAGATCCCGCCGATGGTCGACCAGATCCGCTTCTTCGCGGGCGCGGCGCGGATGCTGGAGGGCCGTTCGGCCGGCGAGTACATGGAGGGGCTGACGTCCATCGTCCGCCGCGAGCCGGTGGGCGTCTGTGCCCAGGTCGCGCCGTGGAACTACCCGATGATGATGGCCGTGTGGAAGTTCGCCCCGGCGATCGCGGCGGGCAACACGGTCGTCCTCAAGCCCTCGGACACCACCCCGGCCTCCACGGTCCTGATCGCCGACATCGTCGGCTCGATCCTGCCCGAGGGCGTCTTCAACGTCGTCTGCGGCGACCGCGACACCGGCCGCCTGATGGTCGAGCACTCCACCCCGGCGATGGCCTCCATCACCGGCTCCGTCCGCGCCGGCATGTCGGTCGCCGAGTCCGCCTCCAAGGACCTCAAGCGGGTCCACCTGGAGCTGGGCGGCAAGGCGCCGGTCGTCGTCTTCGAGGACACCGACATCGACAAGGCCGTCGAGGACATCTCGGTCGCGGGCTTCTTCAACGCCGGCCAGGACTGCACGGCCGCCACCCGCGTGCTGGTGCACGAGGCGATCCACGACGCGTTCGTCTCCGCGCTCGCCAAGGCCGCCGAGGACACCAAGACCGGCCTGCCGGACGACGAGGACGTGCTCTTCGGTCCGCTCAACAACCCCCACCAGCTCCAGCAGGTCGCCGGGTTCATCGAGCGGCTGCCCGCCCACGCCAAGGTCGAGGCCGGCGGCCACCAGGTCGGCGAGCGGGGCTACTTCTACGCCCCGACCGTGGTCTCGGGTCTGAAGCAGGACGACGAGATCGTGCAGAGGGAGGTCTTCGGCCCGGTCATCACCGTGCAGTCCTTCGCGGACGAGGACCAGGCGGTGGAGTGGGCCAACGGCGTCGAGTACGCCCTCGCCTCCTCGGTGTGGACCAAGGACCACTCCCGCGCCATGCGGATGTCCAAGAAGCTCGACTTCGGCTGCGTGTGGATCAACACCCACATCCCGCTGGTCGCCGAGATGCCGCACGGCGGCTTCAAGAAGTCCGGCTACGGCAAGGACCTCTCGGGCTACGGCTTCGAGGACTACACCCGCATCAAGCACGTGATGACGTCGCTCGACGCGTGAGGTGAGCGACGCGTGAGGTGAGCGGCGCGGCGGCGCCGGCGCGCGGCCCCGGACGAAGCACAGGCCGTCCGGGGCCGCGGCGCGTGTGGGGCGGGTCCGTACAGGCCGCGGTCGGGCGTCAGCGGTCGCGTAGCGTGCACAGCAGGCCGACGCGGTTCGTCGTGATCGAGTCGGCGCCCAGGCGGATCAGGCGGCGCAGCGAGCGGCCAGTGTCGGGGGTCCAGACCGACAGCAGCATGCCGTCGCGGTGGACGCGGGCGGCGAGTTCGCGGTCGACCAGGCCGAAGCGGCAGTTCAGCCAGCGGGGGCGCACCGCGTCCAGCAGAGCGGCGCGCGGGGGCGCCAGCGTCGTCCAGGTGAGGGCGATCTCGGCGGCGGAGTCGGCCGCGCGCACGGCGAGCATCGTCTCGGCGCCCGCGCAGTAGTACACCCGGTCCCGCGCCCCGCACTCGCCGATCACATCGACGATCCGGCGCACCGAGCGCGGATCGGGGGCGCCGGGCAGGTCGACCATCACCCGGCTGCCCTCCGTCGCGGAGAGCGCCTCCACCAGGGTGGGCGCCCCGCCCGCCGTCAGGTCCCGTACCTCCTCGGCGGACAGCGAGCGCAGCGGCAGGTCGTGGCCCCACAACCGCTTCAGGGAGTCGTCGTGCAGGAGCACCGGGACGCCGTCTCGGGTCAGCCGCACGTCGATCTCCACCGCGTCCGCGCCCTGGTTGAGCGCGGAGCGGAGGGAGAGGATCGTGTTCTCGCGGAAGCGGTAGGGGTCGCCGCGGTGGCCTACGGCGGTCACGGTCTGCATGGCCCCCATTGTGTCCGCTGCCTTTCCCGCCGCGGGGTTCAGGGCGCGAGCCAGCGCGCGGGGTTCAGGGCGCGAGCCAGCGCGCGGTGTAGGCGTCGATCTCGTCGGCGATGCGCGCCTTGCCGCCCGCGTCCAGGAAGGAGGCGTGCACCGCGTTCTTGGCCAGCTCGGCGATGCCCCGCTCGTCCAGGCCGAGCAGCCGGGCGGCGGTGGCGTACTCGGCGTTGAGGTCGGTGCCGAACATCGGCGGATCGTCGGAGTTGACCGTGACGACGACGCCGGCCTCGACGAACTTCTTGAGGGGGTGCTCGTCGAGGGTGCGGACGGCCCGGGTGGCGATGTTGGAGGTCGGGCAGACCTCCAGCGGGATGCGGTGCTCGGCCAGGTGCGCGAGCAGCTTCTCGTCCCTGGCGGAGCTGGTGCCGTGGCCGATCCGCTCGGCGCGCAGCTCGGTCAGCGCGTCCCAGACCGTCTCGGGCCCGGTCGTCTCGCCCGCGTGCGGGACCGAGTGCAGCCCGGCGGCGATGGCCTGGTCGAAATACGGCTTGAACTGGGGGCGCGGCACGCCTGCTTCGGGTCCGCCGAGGCCGAAGGACACCAGTCCCTCCGGGCGCAGCCGGTCGTCGGTGGCGAGCCGGACGGTCTCCTCCGCCGACCGCAGCCCGGCCTCGCCGGGGATGTCGAAGCACCAGCGCAGCACGGTGCCGAAGTCGGCCTCGGCCGCCTTGCGGGCGTCCTCGACGGCGTCCATGAAGGCGCGTTCGTCGATGCCGCGGCGTACGGAGGAGTACGGCGTGATGGTCAGCTCGGCGTAACGGACCTGCTGGCGGGCCATGTCGCGGGCCACCTCGTACGTCAGCAGGCGGACGTCCTCGGGGGTGCGGACCAGGTCGACGACGGACAGGTACACCTGGATGAAGTGGGCGAAGTCCGTGAACGTGAAGTAGTCGGCGAGGGCTTCGGGGTCGGTGGGCACCTTGGAGTCCGGGTGCCGGGCGGCCAGTTCGGAGACGATCCGGGGGGAGGCGGAGCCGACGTGGTGGACGTGCAGTTCGGCCTTGGGCAACCCGGCGATGAAGGCGTGCGGATCGCGGGGTGCGTGCTGCTCGGTCAAGAGGTCCCTCCCGGAACGGCGCCGGGGCCCCGGAAGCGGGCACGACGCGGGTGATCGGCTGATCGAATGAGCACAGCCATCGTAGGCGCACCCCACGCGCCGCCGAACGCCACGCCCGCGCGCCCGCCCCAGCCCAGCGCCCTCGGGCATGCCACCGCGCTGAGCCTTCGCACCCGCCCCACCACAAGGCCCGCGCGCCCGCCGCCGTGCGGAACCCATGCACGCGAGTGTCGCAGGCGCCACGGACAGTCCGTACTGCCTTCTCGCGGTGGGCTTGACATCTGGTCGACAGATTCCGTCGCGTAACCAAAAGGCAACAACGGAATCACTTGTTGACACCCTGTTGCTCTGTCAGGATCGACACTCATATCGAGCTGGAGCTACGCCAGCCGCCGCTGTGGACACCAGGGCGTCGGCAGAGGAGAGCGACATGCACAAGCCGGGCGCCGCGCCCCCGGAGCGATTCCCCGCACAGGACCGCTTCGCGGACGGCGCGCAGTACATCGCCGGACGCCTGACCCGGGGCGGCTCGGGCCGCACGCACCGCGTGGTCGATCCGGCCACCGGCGAGGACGTCCTCGCCTACGAGCTGGCGGGCGCCGAGGACGTCGACGCCGCGGTCGCCGCCGCCCGCGAGGCGTTCCCCGGCTGGGCGGGCGCCACGCCCGGCGAGCGCTCCGACGCGCTGCACCGCCTCGCCCGCGTGCTCGCCGAGCAGGCCGAGGACCTGGCCCGCGCGGAGTCCCTCCAGTGCGGCAAGCCGCTGAAGCTGACCCGCGAGTTCGACGTGCCGGGCACGGTCGACAACGCCGCCTTCTTCGCGGGCGCCGCCCGCGGTCTCCAGGGCCAGTCGGCGGGGGAGTACTCGGGCGACCACACCTCCTACGTCCGCCGCGAGCCGATCGGCGTGGTCGGCGCCGTCGCGCCGTGGAACTACCCGCTCCAGATGGCCGCCTGGAAGATCCTCCCGGCCATCGCCGCGGGCAACACGATCGTCCTGAAGCCCGCCGAGCTGACCCCGCTGACCTCGCTGATGTTCGCCCAGGCCGCGACCGAGGCGGGAATCCCGGACGGTGTGGTCAACGTCGTCACCGGGACCGGGAAGGCCGCGGGCGAGCGCCTGGTCGGGCATCCGGACGTGGCCATGATCTCCTTCACCGGGTCCACCGCCGTCGGCCGCCGCGTCGCCGAGATCGCCGCAGGCGGCGTCAAGCGGCTCCACCTGGAGCTGGGCGGCAAGGCCCCGTTCGTGGTCTTCGACGACGCCGACCTGGAGGCCGCGGTGCACGGCGCCGTCGCGGGCGCGCTGATCAACACCGGCCAGGACTGCACGGCGGCCACCCGCGCCTACGTGCAGCGGCCGCTGTACGAGGCGTTCGTCGAGCGGACGGCCGCGCTGATGGAGACGGTCCGGCTCGGCGACCCGTTCGCCCACGGCGCCGACCTCGGCCCGCTGATCTCGCACGCGCAGCGCGACCGGGTCGCCGCCTTCGTCGACCGGGCCCGCTCCCACGCCCGCGTCGTGACCGGCGGCGAGGCCCCGCAGGGCGCGCTGAAGCACGGCGCCTACTACCGGCCCACCCTGGTCGCGGACGCCGCGCAGGACAGCGAGATCGTCCAGGCGGAGATCTTCGGCCCGGTGCTGGTCGTCCTGCCCTTCGACCACGACGACGAGGGCGTCCGGCTCGCCAACGACACCCCGTACGGGCTGGCCGCCTCCGCGTGGACCCGCGACGTCTACCGGGCGGGCCGCGCCACCCGCGAGATCAAGGCCGGGTGCGTCTGGGTCAACGACCACATCCCGATCGTCAGCGAGATGCCGCACGGCGGACACAAGTCCTCCGGCTTCGGCAAGGACATGTCCGCGTACTCGTTCGAGGAGTACACCCAGATCAAACACGTCATGTTCGACAACACCGCGGTGGCCCGCAAGGACTGGCACCGCACGATCTTCGGGGACAGGCAGCCGTAACCCGGCCCGTGACCAGGGCGAACCCTTCCGAAAGGGCACCACGCGCATGGAGCAGTACGAGCCCGATCGCCGGCCGGCGGCGCAGGCCGCCGCCGTACGGCGCAGCTTCCGGGGCGGCCGGGCCGCCCTCACCCGGCGGTCCCTGCTGCGCGCCTCCTCGGTCGGGGCGCTGGCCGCCGGCGGACTCGGCGCGCTGACCGGCTGCGGCATCCCCGCGGCCGGCACGACGCGGGGCGGCGCCGCGAGCGAGGACCACTCGGCCCTGGAGAAGACCGTCGCCTTCTCCGACTGGCCCGAGTACATCGACGTCGACGCCGGCGGCAAGCACCACCCGACGCTGGAGACGTTCACCCGGCGCACCGGCATCAGCGTCGAGTACACCGAGGACATCAACGACAACGACGAGTTCTTCGGCAAGATCAAGCCGCAGCTCGCCGCGGGCCAGGACACCGGCCGGGACCTCATCGTCCTCACCGACTGGCTGGCCGCCCGCGTCATCCGCCTGGGCTGGGCGGAGAGACTCGACCCGGCCCGCCTGCCGCACGCCTTCGCCAACCTTGCCGACCAGTTCCGCAGCCCCGACTGGGACCCCGGACGCGCCTACTCCTACCCCTGGCAGGGCGTGTCCACCGTCATCGCCTTCAACAAGAAGGCGCTGGACGGCGTCGAGGTGAAGTCCGTCTCCGACCTCCTGGACAACCCCCGCCTCAAGGGGCGGGTCGGCTTCCTGTCCGAGATGCGCGACAGCATCGGCATGACCCTGCTCGACATGGGCAAGGACCCGGCGACGGTCACCGCCGACGACTACGACGCGGCCGTCGCCCGCCTCCAGAAGGCCGTGGACGACGGCCAGATCCGCCGCTTCACCGGCAACGACTACACCTCCGACCTCGCCAAGGGCGACCTGGCCGCCTGCGTCGCCTGGGGCGGCGACGTGGTCCAGCTCAAGGCGGACAGCCCGGACGTCGACTACGTCATCCCGGACAGCGGCTACATGACGTCCACCGACAACCTGCTCATCCCGCGCAAGGCGCGCCACCAGCAGAACGCGGAACGGCTCATCGACTTCTACTACCAGCCCGAACAGGCCGCCGCGCTCGCCGCCTACGTCAACTACGTGTCTCCCGTCGCGGGCGTCAAGCCCTACCTGGCGAAGATCGACCCCGCCGCGGCCGAGAACCCGCTGATCGTCCCCACCAAGGAGACGGCGGCCAAATCTCATTCCTTCCGCGCCCTGAGCGAGACGGAAGCGACGGCCTACGAGAAGAAGTTCGCGAAGCTCACAGGGGCGTGACGATGAAGACGACGACAGACGCGACGACGGACCGCGGCGGCGACGTCCGCCTCTCGCGGATCAGCAAGCGCTACGGCGGCTTCACCGCCGTCCACCCGCTGGACCTCACCGTGCCGCAGGGCGCCTTCTTCGCCCTGCTCGGCGCCTCCGGCTGCGGCAAGACCACCACCCTGCGCATGATCGCCGGCCTGGAGGAGCCCACCCAGGGCGCCGTCTTCCTCGGCGACCAGGACGTGACCCGCCTGCCGCCGTACAAGCGGCCGGTGAACACGGTCTTCCAGTCCTACGCCCTCTTCCCGCACCTGGACGTCTTCGAGAACGTCGCCTTCGGCCTGCGCCGGCGCGGCGTCAGGAGCGGTGTGCGCAAGCAGGTCGAGGAGATGCTGGACCTGGTCCAGCTCGGCGAGCAGGCGCGCAAGAAGCCGCACCAGCTCTCCGGCGGCCAGCAGCAGCGCGTCGCCGTGGCCCGCGCCCTGATCAACCACCCCAAGGTGCTGCTGCTCGACGAACCGCTCGGCGCGCTGGACCTCAAGCTGCGCCGCCAGATGCAGGGGGAGCTGAAGCGCATCCAGACCGAGGTCGGCATCACCTTCGTGCACGTCACCCACGACCAGGAGGAGGCCATGACCATGGCCGACACGATCGCGGTGATGAACGCGGGCCGGGTCGAGCAGCTCGGCTCGCCCGCCGACCTCTACGAGAACCCGCGGACCACGTTCGTCGCGAACTTCCTCGGCACCTCCAACTTCGTCGAGGCCGAGGTCGACTCCGCGAGCGGCGACGAGATCGTGCTCACCGCGGGCGGCGGCAAGCTGCTCCTGCCCCGGGCCCGGTGCGCGGCGCCGGCCGCGGCCGGCGGCCGGGTGCTGGCGGGCGTGCGCCCGGAGAAGGTCTCCCTCACCCACGCCGACGACGCCGGAGCGATACCCGAGGGCCGCAACCGCGTCACCGGACGGATCGCCGACGCCGGCTTCCTCGGCGTCAGCACGCAGTACGTCGTCGACAGCCCCGTCTGCTCGCGCTTCGAGGTCTACGCCCAGAACATCGACCGCGACCCCCGGCTCACGCCCGGCGCCGAGGTCGTCCTGCACTGGAGCCCCGCCCACACCTTCGGCCTGGACGCCGGACAGGACGCGGGCGCGGGCGTGCGCTCCGACGAGGAGGAGGCCGCCTGATGGCCGTCACCGCCGAGGCGCCGCCCCCGCTCGCGCCCGCCGCCCCCGAGCCGGGGCCGCCGCGCGCCCGGGGCCGCCTCACCCCGTACTGGCTGCTGCTGCCCGGCATCCTCTGGCTGGTCGTCTTCTTCGCCCTGCCGCTGGTCTACCAGGCGTCCACGTCCGTGCAGACCGGCTCCCTGGAGCACGGCTACAAGGTCACCTGGCACGTCGCGACCTACGGGGACGCGCTGTCGCAGTACTGGCCGCAGTTCCTGCGCTCGGTCCTGTACGCGGCGGCCGCGACGTTCCTGTGCCTGCTGCTCGGCTACCCGCTGGCGTACCTGATCGCCTTCCGGGCGGGCCGCTGGCGCAACGTGATCATGGTCCTGGTGATCGCGCCGTTCTTCACCAGCTTCCTGATCCGCACCCTGGCCTGGAAGACGATCCTGGCCGACGACGGCCCGGTCGTCGGCGCCCTGCACGCCCTGGGCGTCCTGGACGTGACCGACTGGCTGGGCTGGACGGCGGGCGACCGCCTGCTGGCCACCCCGCTCGCCGTGGTGTGCGGGCTGACCTACAACTTCCTGCCGTTCATGATCCTGCCGCTCTACACGTCGCTGGAGCGCATCGACGGCCGGCTGCACGAGGCGGCGGGCGACCTGTACGCCAAGCCCTTCACCGCCTTCCGCAAGGTCACCTTCCCGCTGTCCATGCCGGGCGTGGTCTCCGGAACGCTGCTGACCTTCATCCCGGCCGCCGGCGACTACGTCAACGCCGACCTGCTCGGCTCCACCGACACCCGCATGGTCGGCAACGTCATCCAGACGCAGTTCCTGCGCGTCCTGGACTACCCGACCGCCGCGGCCCTCTCCTTTCTCCTGATGGCGGCGATCCTCGTCATGGTCACCGTCTACATCCGCCGCTCCGGGACGGAGGATCTGGTCTGACATGGCCGTCGTCACCTGGCTCAAGCGCCGTCTCGTCGTCCTCGCCGGACTGTGCACGCTCGGCTACCTCCTGCTGCCGAACGTCGTCGTCACGGTCTTCTCCTTCAACCGCCCCAAGGGCCGCTTCAACTACCAGTGGCAGCGGTTCTCCACCGACGCGTGGAAGGACCCCTGCGGCGTCGCCGACCTGTGCGGCTCGCTGTCGATCAGCCTCCAGATCGCCGTGTGGGCCACCCTCGGCGCCACCGTCCTGGGCACGATGATCGCCTTCGCGCTGGTCCGCTACCGCTTCCGCGCCCGCGGCGCGGTGAACTCGCTGATCTTCCTGCCGATGGCGATGCCCGAGGTCGTCATGGCCGCCTCGCTGCTCACCCTGTTCCTCAACCTGGGCGCCCAGCTCGGCTTCTGGACCATCCTGATCGCCCACGTCATGTTCTGCCTCAGCTTCGTCGTCACCGCCGTCAAGGCCCGCGTGATGTCGATGGACCCGAGGCTGGAACAGGCCGCGCAGGATCTGTACGCCGGGCCGTTCCAGACGTTCCTGCGGGTCACGCTGCCGATCGCGGCCCCCGGGATCGCCGCCGGCGCGCTGCTCGCCTTCGCGCTCTCCTTCGACGACTTCATCATCACCAACTTCAACGCGGGCGCCACCGTCACCTTCCCCATGTTCGTGTGGGGATCGGCCCAGCGCGGAACGCCCGTGCAGATCAACGTGATCGGGACGGCCATGTTCGTCGTCGCCGTCCTGCTCACCCTGGCCTCCATGGCCCTCGCCGACCGCCGCACCAAGCACCGGGCCTGACCGAAAGACCCCCGTAGGGAGCTGAGATCATGGCCCCGAACGCCATGAGCCGCACCGACTGGACGACGTCCCTGGCCGAGGCCCAGCCGGTCCCGTACTGGCTGGACGACCCCGGCCGCCCCCGCCCCGAGCCCGCCCTCACCGCCGAGGAGACCCGCGACCTGCTGGTCGTCGGCGGCGGCTACAGCGGGCTGTGGACCGCGCTGATCGCCAAGGAACGCGACCCGGAGCGGGACGTGGTCCTGGTGGAGGGCCGCGAGGCCGGCTGGGCCGCGTCCGGCCGCAACGGCGGCTTCTGCGCCGCCTCCCTGACCCACGGCCCGGTCAACGGCCTCACCCGCTGGCCCGGCGAGATCCACGCCCTCCAGAACCTGGGCGCCCGCAACCTGGACGCCATCGAGGCCGCGGTCGTCCGCCACGGCATCGACTGCGACTTCGAGCGCACCGGCGAGATCGACGTCGCCACCGAGCCCTACCAGGCAAGGGAGTTGAAGGACCGGCACGCGGAGCTGGAACGGAACGGGCTGGCCGCGGACACCGAGTTCCTCGACCGGGACGCGGTCCGCGAACAGGTCGCCTCGCCCACCTTCGAGGCCGGCCTGTGGGACCGCCGGGGCGTCGCCATGGTCCACCCGGCCAGACTCGCCTGGGGCCTGAAGCGGGCCTGCCTCCGGCTCGGCGTCCGGATCTACGAGCACACCCCCGCCCTCGCCCTGAAGCCGTCCGGCGCCGGCATGGCGGTCCGCACCCCCTACGGCCGGATCCGCGCCCGCCGGGTCGCGCTCGGCACCAACGTCTTCCCCAACCTGGTCAGACGGGTCCGCCCGTACACCGTCCCGGTCTACGACTACGCCCTGATGACCGAGCCGCTCACCGCCGACCGGCTGGCGTCGATCGGCTGGAAGAACCGCCAGGGACTCGGCGACAGCGCCAACCAGTTCCACTACTTCCGGCTCACCGCCGACCACCGCGTCCTGTGGGGCGGCTACGACGCCGTCTACCCCTACGGCGGCCGGGTGCGCGCCGAGTACGACCACCGCCCGGAGACGTACGCCCGGCTCGCCGGGCACTTCTTCACCTGCTTCCCGCAACTGGAGGGCGTCCGCTTCACCCACGCCTGGGGCGGGGCGATCGACACCTGTTCGCGCTTCTCCGCGTTCTTCGGCACCGCCCACCAGGGCAGGACGGCGTACGCCGCCGGGTACACCGGCCTGGGCGTCGGGGCGACCCGCTTCGGCGCCGAGGTGATGCTCGACCTGCTCGCCGGAGAGCGCACCGAGCGCACCGAACTGGAGATGGTGCGCCGCAAGCCGCTGCCCTTCCCGCCGGAGCCGTTCGCCTGGACCGGCATCGCCCTCACCAAGTGGTCGCTGGCGCGGGCGGACGCGCACGGCGGCCGGCGCAACCTGTGGCTGCGCTCGATGGACCGGCTGGGCCTGGGCTTCGACAGTTGAACCGGCGCGGGGCGCTCGCCTGAACGGCGCGGGGCGGCCGCCTCCCGCCCCGGCTGCGCGCCGGTTCACTCCATCGGGGCGCCCGGACCCGCGTAATGCGCCGCGGGGACCTCCCTCTCTCGTCGTGGACGCCGCCCGCGTCCGGAACGGAAGCAGGACGGGACAGGGAGGTCTTTCCATGACGCGTGCGAAGACGGCGGTCGAATGGCTGGCATCCGTCGCACCGGATCCCCGGGCCTGCCGCCGGGAGTGGGAGCGCGACCCGCACGCCCCCGCGCTGCTGCCCGCGGGCAAGGCGTGGGACGTCCTCATCCTGCCGGGCGACCTCGGCTACCCCACGCTGGACGTGCTGACCCGCGTCCTGGACCAGGTCGGCCCGGTGCTGGCCGACTTCGGCGACGCGCGGCTGGGCTTCCTGGTGCCGCCGGGCACGGCGGCGCGCTGGCTGGGCACCGGCGTCCGCAGCGCCGGACCCGGCGTCTGGATCGTGGTCCCCTGCCCGGGGCGCACCGCCGGGACGGTGCGCTGGCTGATCCCGCCGGACGGCTCCGGCACCCTGACCGATCCCGCGCTGCTGGAGATGGCGATGCACGAGGCGGCGGCCAGGACGGCGGAGGAGGACGGCTGACGCGGGCGGCGCGGCCCCCGTCCCGCGGCCGCCCCGGGCGCCCGCCGCCGGCGGGTCATCCGGACCCTGGGCGGGCGCGCCGGAGGACGGGCCCGGCGACGGCGAGCAGCGGCGTCAGCAGCACGGCGCACAGGCACCAACTGGCCACCACGTCCAGCGGCCAGTGATAGCCGCGCCGCACCAGCCCGTAGGAGACGCCCAGCACCAGCGCCGCGCACACGCCCACCACGGCGCGCCGTGCGCGGGCGCCGCGCAGCACGGGGCGCAGCACCAGGGCCGCGGCGCCGTAGGCGACGCCGGCGGTGGCCGCGTGCCCCGAGGGGTAGTACCCGACCCCGGGCGGCATCACCGCGGTCCCGTGCCGCGCGGTCCACTCCTTGAGCGGCACGACCAGCGCGGGCAGCAGCGCCGTCAGCACGGCCGCGGCCAGGGGCGCCGCCCACCAGCGGGCCGCGCCCGCGGCGCGCGCCCGCCGCGCCGCCCAGACGAGCGCGGCCGCCAGGACCGGCACGGCGACCGTCGCGTCGCCGAGGTCGGCGAGAAACTGCCCGGTGCGGTCCGGGACCAGCAGGGCGTGGCTGACGCTCCGGTCCAGCCCGAGGAGCGGGCCGGAGGCCGCCACCTGCCAGGTGATCACCGCGAAGAGCACGGCGGGCAGCACGGCGAGGGAGAGCAGGAACCCGCTTCGCCGCCGGTCGCGGCGCCCGGACGGGGCGGCCGGGGGCGCGGACTGCGGGGCGGGGTCGTGGTGCGGAGCGGGGTCGGGGTGGGTCGGCACGGGCCCAGCTTCGCAGAGTCCCGGCATGCCGAAGGGCCGGCGCAAGAGGGGGGATCCGCGCCGGCCCGTCGGAGAGAAACGGCCGTTCCACGTCAGCGACCGTCCGATACGGAACGTCGCGCGCCCCGGGGGGTGTGGGGCGAGCGACCGTCCGATCGGTGAGGAGACCCGGAGCCCGAGGGCGCCGGTCGGTGTGCGCGAGGCACGAACCAGGTCGAAGCTGGGGAGGCCGCGGCCTGATGCCGCCCACGGTCACCCGTGGGCGGGTGTATCTCTCATCTGGAACAGAACCTACGGCAGCCGGGGGCCCGAGGACAGCAGGACGGGCATCCCGCCATCCTCCCCGCACACGTTCTTCACATGCCCTGCCCCTGAATCCGTCACCTGTGCGAACACCGCGCTCAGATGCGCGCGAACGCCTGCTCGATGATGTCCAGGCCCTCGTTCAGGAGGTCGTCGCCGATGACGAGCGGGGGCAGGAAGCGGAGCACGTTGCCGTAGGTGCCACAGGTCAGGACCAGCAGGCCCTCAGCGTGGCAGGCCTTGGCCAGCGCGGCGGTCGCCTCGGGGTGCGGCTCCTTGGTCGCGCGGTCCTTGACCAGCTCGACGGCGATCATCGCGCCGCGGCCCCGGACGTCGCCGATGACGTCGAACTTCTCGGCCATGGCGGTCAGGCGCGCCTTCATGAGCGCCTCGATGTCCTTCGCCCTGGCGTTGAGGTCCTGCTCCTTCATCGTCTCGATCGCGCCGAGCGCGCCCGCGCAGGCCACCGGGTTGCCGCCGTAGGTGCCGCCGAGGCCGCCCGCGTGCGCGGCGTCCATGATCTCGGCGCGGCCGGTCACAGCGGCGAGCGGGAGGCCGCCGGCGATGCCCTTGGCCGTGGTGATCAGGTCGGGGACGATCCCCTCGTCCTCGCAGGCGAACCACTGGCCGGTGCGGCAGAAGCCGGACTGGATCTCGTCGGCGACGAAGACGATGCCGTTGTCCGCGGCGTACTGGCGGATCGCGGGCAGGAAGCCCTTGGCCGGCTCGATGAAGCCGCCCTCGCCGAGCACCGGCTCGATGATGATCGCGGCCACGTTGTCCGCGCCGACCTGCTTGCTGATCTGGTCGATGGCCTGCGCAGCGGCCTCCGGGCCCGCGTTCTCCGGGCCGGTCGGCCAGCGGTAGCCGTAGGCCACCGGAACGCGGTAGACCTCGGGGGCGAACGGACCGAAGCCGTGCTTGTACGGCATGTTCTTCGCCGTGAGCGCCATGGTCAGGTTCGTACGGCCGTGGTAGCCGTGGTCGAAGACGACGACCGCCTGCCGCTTGGTGTAGGCGCGGGCGATCTTGACGGCGTTCTCGACCGCCTCGGCGCCGCTGTTGAACAGCGCGGACTTCTTGGCGTGGTCGCCCGGCGTCAGCTCGGCCAGCGCCTCCGCGACGGCCACGTAGCCCTCGTAGGGGGTGACCATGAAACAGGTGTGGGTGAAGTCGGCGAGCTGCGCGGAGGCGCGGCGGACGACGGCCTCGGCGGAGGCGCCGACCGAGGTCACCGCGATGCCGGAGCCGAAGTCGATGATGCGGTTGCCGTCGACGTCCTCGACGATGCCGCCGCCGGCACGTGCGACGAAGACCGGGAGCGTGGAGCCCACGCCCTGCGCGACCACGGCCGTGCGCCGGGCCTGCAGCTCCTGCGACTTCGGGCCGGGGATGGCGGTGACGACGCGGCGCTGCTGCTCAAGTGCGGTCATGGGGGGCTCCCTGGTGAGATCTTGCGTGTCGTGCGCGCGGGGGCGTAGGGGACGCGATTCCTTCTTTTCTCGCAGGTTAGGTCGATGGCCGCGGCGTGGGCATGCTCCATGTGGGCGTTGTCCGCGCTCACCCTTGTCCGCGGTGGACAGAGAGGGGGGCGGGCGGGCGCGCCGGGGACGGGACCGTCCGCTGGCGCGGCTCGCCGCGCCGTCGGTGAACTCCCCTTGCGCGAGCGTTAGATTGACTCGCTGACGGTGCACGGAACGGCTGGCCAGGGGGCACGGGAGATGGACGACGGAACGCAGGACGCCCGGGGCGCGCGCCCGCAGCACGCGCACCCGGTGCCGCGCCCGGCGCCGCCGCGGGACGCCCCCGCGGCGCCGCCCCGGCCCGCGCGGCCGCCGGATGCGGCGGGCGCGTGGGCCGAGGCGGGCTCGCCGCATGCTCCGGGTGCGCCGAATGCGCCGGGCGTGCCGGATGCGGCGGGCGTGCCGGATGCGATGGGTGCGGTGGATGCGACGGGTGCGGCGGGCGCCTGGGCCGGGGCGGGCGCGGCGGGCGCGTGGACCGGGGCGGGCGCGGCGGAGAAGGCGGGCGCCTGGGAGCAGGACCGGTACCGGCCGCCCGCGCCGCGCAACCCCGTCGCCGACTGGCTCGACGCCCCCCGTCCGGCCGCCGCGACCGGTATCTGGCGCCTGGGTCACCGTCCGCCCAAGGACGCCGCCGACCGGCTGCCGCCCATGGCGCTGGCCGGGCTGCTCATCCCACTGGCCGCCGGCCTGCTCGTATGGGTCCTGTGGCTGCACGGCGCCGTGCCCTACGAGCGGGTGCCGTTGAGGATGCTCACTCCCGCCGACTGGTGGTGGAGCGGCACCGACGCGCCCAGGACCGATCAGGGCAGCGAGGCCGCGGTCGTCTACGACGGCGTCTTCTTCCTCGTGCTCGTGTTCGCCGTGGGGCGCCTGGGCGGCTGGTCCGTGGTGTCACGGTTCCTCGCCGACCGCCCGCAGCCCGCGCGGGCACGGCTCGCCGCCCTCGGCGCCGTCGTCGTGGTGATCCTCCTCTACTCCGGCGACGTCTCCGGCGGCGGCAACCCGCTGCCGCTCTTCGACTACGTCTTCGCCCTGATCCTGCTGATCCCCGGCGGCTACGAGCTGTTCCACGTGCCGCTGCTCACCCTCGCCCTGTACGCGCTCGTCACCGCCCTGGTCCTGTGGCCCTTCGCCCGTGTCGGCGGCTGGTGGACGTACGCCAAGAAGATCGCCGCCCGCCCGGGGGCGGCCGCCGGTCCGGCCGCGGCCCCGGTCGCGGACCTGCCCCGCTCGCAGTGGCCCGCCCTGCGCCACGCCGGGCAGCACCAGGCCGCCGACCTGCTCACCGCCGAGGTGGCCGCCGGGCGGATGACCGACGTCGACTGCGCCCGGGTGGAGCGCGCGTGGAGCGAGGCCCGGCGCGCGGCGCGGCTCGCCGCCTTCACCGACACGGTGCTGCGCGGGGGAGCGGCCGCCTGGACCCACCCGTCCGGGGCCCGCGACCTGCCGGGCCGCACCGCACCGCACGACCTGCTGGAAGGGCAGGTGCGCCTCGGACGCTGGACGCCGGGGGAGCGGACGCCCCGCGCCTACCACGGGGCGGGCGCCGCCGTCGGGCCGGACACCCTGGGCGCCTCGCTGCTCCTGGTCGGACCGCCCGGCTCGGGCAAGACCCGGCACGTCACCGCGCCGGTCGCGGAGGCGCTCGCGCTCCAGGCGCTCACCGGGGGCTGCGCCCTCGTCGCCGTCGGCGCGGCCGGGGCGCCGCTCGGCGCGGACGCGGCCTACGACGTGGTGGTGCGCCTCGGAGACCCGGCCTCCGTCCACGACCTCGACCCCTACGCGGAGTCCGACGACCCCGACGAGGCCGCCGCGTTCCTCGCCGAGGCCCTGGTCGGGGACCTCGACACCGTGAGCGGCCCGCATGCCGCCACCGCCCTCGCCCAGCTCCTCGGCCCCTACCGCGCGGTGCACGGCCGCTTCCCGCCGCTGCCCGAGCTGCGCGAGCTGCTGGAGGGCGACCCGGGCGCCCTGGCCGCTCTGCGTGCGGGCCTGACCGACCGGCACGCCGCGATGCGCCGCGAACTCGACGCCCGGATGCGGCAGGCGGGCGGCGCGGCCGACGTCGGGCCGGCCCTGGCCGGCCGGCTGGCCCTGCTCGACCGGCCGGTTTTCGCCTCGTTCTTCGGCGCCGCCGCGACGGGCGGCAGGGCGTTCTCGCTGCGCGCCGTCGCCCACCACCCGCTGCGGGTCCGCGTCGACCTGCCCGAACGCGGACACGAGGAGGCCAACCGGCTGCTCACCCGGCTGGTCCTCGCCCAGTTCCACGCCGTGACCCGCGACGGCGGGCGCCCGCACTTCGCCTGCCTGGTCCTCGACGACGCCACCGGGTGCGTCACCGCCGAGTCGGTGCGCCGCGTCCAGCGGCTGCGCGCGCACCACGCCGGGGTCGTCCTCGCGCTGCGCACCCTCGCCGACGTCCCCGAGCCCCTGCACGGCCCGCTGCTGGGCGCCGTCGGCTGCCGGATGACGCTGGCCGGGATCACCACCTGGGACGGCAGCCGGTTCGCACAGGCCTGGGGCACCGAATGGGTGGAGACGACGGAGGTCGCGAAGCACACCGTCTTCGCCGCCCAGCCGATGACCCGGGCCCTGCACGCCCTGCGCAAGCTGCTCACCGGACGGGCGGTGACCACCGACGCGGTGACCACCAAGCAGGTGGAGCGGGAGCGTTGGTCCGCCTCCGAGCTGGCCCACCGGGTCCCGCCGGGGCACGCGGTGCTGTCGCTGACCAGCGTGCGGGGCGAGCACGCGCCGCCGCTGCTGGTGGACCTGCGGGGCTGACGCGGGGGGTGGTGCTTCTGTGGGGCGCACACCGGTCTTGGTGAGCCTGCGGGGCTGGCACCGGGCCTGGTGAGCCTGCGGGGCTGAACACCGGGCCCGGGGGCTTGCGGGGCTGGCACCGGGCCGCATGGTCGCGTCAGACGGGGGGCGCGCTGGGTGGCCGCCGGACGCCCGCCGGACGCCTGCCGGACGCCTGCCGGGCGCCAGCCGAGCGCCCGAGCGCCCGGCCAGGGCCGCGTGCCCCCCCGCCCGGCCAGGGGCGGCGCGCCCACCCCCGCCCGGACGTCCGGCCGGAGGCCGCCCTGCCACACGCCCGGCGTACGCGGCCGCGTGGCCGACCGTGTGGACGCCCCGGCGCGCGGGGACCGTACAGTGAGGCAGAATCGACAGAGGCCGTTCATACGCGGCGGCCAAAGATCGCCCTTCCTCATCGCCTCGCCACGCGTCCCCGGACGCGCTCCCGCCCCCTCACGCATCAGCGCGCGCCCCGAGTTCTCCGCGCCCCCTCGCCCCGCTCGCCCCCCTTCTCCTTCTCTCCCGTCCCCGCCCTGAGACCCCGCAGCCCTGAAGGCCCGATGCCCCCGACGCTCGCCTCGCTCGTCCACCACTCCGCGCTCAAGCTGACCGTGCGCGCGGGCGGGGACCGCCTGGACGTGCCCGTCCGCTGGGCGCACGTCAGCGAACTCGCCGACCCCGTCCCCTACATGGAGGGCGGGGAACTGCTGCTGGTCACCGCGCTCAAACTGGACGCAGAGGACCCCGAGGCCATGCACCGCTACGTGAAGCGGCTGGTCGGCGCCGGAGTGGTGGGGCTCGGCTTCGCGGTCGGCGTCAACTACGACGAGATCCCGCAGGCGCTGCTCGACGCGGCCGAAGAGGAGGGCCTGCCCCTGCTGGAGGTGCCCCGGCGCACCCCCTTCCTCGCCATCAGCAAGGCGGTCTCCGCCGCCATCGCCGCCGACCAGTACCGCTCGGTCACCGCGGGCTTCGCCGCCCAGCGGGAGCTGACCAAGCACGCGCTGAACGCCGGCCCCGAGGGGCTGCTCGCCGCGCTCGCCGCCCAGGTCGACGGCTGGGCGGCCCTCTACGACGCCTCGGGCGCCGTCGTCGCCGCCGCACCCGAGTGGGCGGGCCGCAGAGCGGCCCGGATCACCGCCGACGTCGAACGGCTGCGGGACCGGCCCGCGCCCGCCAGCGCGGTCGTCGCCGGCGGACCGGAGGCCGAGGACCGGATCGAACTGCACTCCCTCGGCACCGGCCGCCGCCCCCGCGCCGCGCTCGCCGTCGGCACCGCCGCTCCACTGGGCACCGCGGAGCGGTACGCGGTGCACTCCGCCGCCGCCCTGCTGACCCTCGTCACCGAGCGCTCGCGCTCGCTGCACGCCGCCGAGCAGCGGATCGGCGCGGCCGTGCTGCGCCTGCTGCTCACCGGCCAGCCCGACCACGCCCGCGCCGTCGCCGGGGGACTGTACGGCGCTCTGCTGGACGCGCCGTTCCGGCTGATCGTCGCCGAGTCGGTCCCGGCGCCCGCGGCGCGGGCGCACGCCGACGGGCCTGCACGCGGGCAGGCCGTCGCGTCCGACGCCCTGCCGGCCGGGACCGGCGGCACGGGGGCCGCGCTCGCGACTCTCGCCGAGGTGGCGGAGTCGGCCGCCGCCCGGTCCGGGGAGGCCGTCCTGGTCGTCCCCGACGGGGAGCGCCTCGTCGTGCTGGCCGGGGACGGCAGCGCCGCCGCGGCGGCGTGCGGCGAGTACGCCGCCGCCCTGGAGGCCGCCCGCGCCGCCGGGCCCGAGCAGACGGCCCGCGACGAGGACGGACTGGTCGTCGGCCTGTCCGCACCGGCCGGGCCGGTCGCGGCCGCCGCAGCGTACAAGCAGGCCGAGCAGGCGCTGTCGGTGGCGCGGCGGCGCGGCCGGGTCCTGGTCGAGCACGAGCAGCTCGCCTCGGGATCCGTGCTGCCGCTGCTGGCGGACGACGCGGTGCGGGCCTTCGCGGACGGGCTGTTGCGGGCGCTGCGCGAGCACGACGCGACCGGACGCGGCGACCTCGTGGCCTCGCTGCGGGCCTGGCTGTCGCGGCACGGCCAGTGGGACGCGGCGGCGGCCGACCTCGGCGTCCACCGGCACACCCTCCGCTACCGGATGCGCCGGGTCGAAGAGATCCTGGGCCGCTCCCTGGACGATCCGGACGTCCGCATGGAACTGTGGCTGGCCCTGAAGACCACATCGAGGGACTGACCCTCATCACCCCTGCCAGTCCGTCTGGTGCGTCCTGTCCTGCGGGTCCGCCCGGGGCGTACTGTCCTGCCGCCCGCCCGATGCTTCCTGCTCTCCCGGTCTTCCCAGTCCGCCCGGCGCCTCCTGCTCTTCGGCTTCTTTCCCTGCTTCCGGTCCTACCGGTACTTCCCGGCCTCCCGGCCTCCCGGCCTCCCGGCCTCCCGGCCTCCCGGCCTCCCGGCCTCCCGGCCTCCCGGCCTCCCGGCCTCCCGGCCTCCCGGCCTCCCGGCCG
>NZ_JBEYWK010000012.1:0-7784 GCF_040644415.1 Streptomyces sp. NPDC046985 | reverse complement strand
CTCCCGGCCTCCCGGCCTCCCGGCCTCCCGGCCTCCCGGCCTCCCGGCCTCCCGGCCTCCCGGCCTCCCGGCCTCCCGGCCTCCCGGCCTCCCGGCTGCTCGCTGCTCGCGGTGCTCCCGGTCCGTCCGGTGCTTCCTGCTCTCTCGGTCCTCCCCATGCCCCCGGTGCTCCGGGTCCTCCCGCCGGTCCCGCGCGGCCCGGCCCCCCGCGCCGACAACCCGCCCTGTCGGGCGCCCCGCCCCGACGCCCCTGGCTCGTCGGGCCCCCCCCCCGCGCCGACGCCCCGGCCCGTCAGGCGAACCCGCGCCGACCCCCCGCCCCTACGCCGAAGAGGCGCACCCCCGCCCCGTACTGCTCCACCGCGGCCAAGCGCCCGTCCGCCCCGTCCGACCTACCGTTGTCGTCGACGGGGGCCGACACCGCCGCCGTCGACGACACCCGACACCAACGCGGAAAGGCCGGGACTCGCCCATGCCCCAGGACAAGAACGTGGCCCACGCCTTCTGGCTCGCCGGCCGCCAGGCCACCGGTGAGGACGTCTTCGACGTCACCTCCCCGTGGGACGGCCGCCTGGTCGCGAAGGTCGGCGTGCCGACCGACGCCCAGGTCGAGGAGGCCGTGGCCGCCGCGCACGCCGTGCTGGAGGAGTTCGCCGGCACCCCGGCCCACGTGCGCGCCGCCGCCCTGGACCACGTCGGCAAGCGGCTCGCGGAGCGCACCGAGGAGATCGCGCAGCTCATCTCCGCCGAGAACGGCAAGCCGGTCAAGTGGGCGCGCGGCGAGGTCGGACGCGCGGTGTCCGTCTTCCGGTTCGCCGCGGAGGAGGCCCGCCGGTTCAACGCCGGCGAGGCCCAGCGCCTGGACACCGACGCCGGCGGCCAGGGCCGCCTCGCGCTGACCCGCCGCTTCCCGAAGGGCGTCGTCCTCGGCATCGCGCCGTTCAACTTCCCGCTGAACCTGTGCGCCCACAAGGTCGCCCCGGCCATCGCCGCCGGTGTGCCGATCATCCTCAAGCCGGCCCCGGCGACCCCGCTGTCCGGACTGGTCCTCGGTGAGCTGCTGGCCGAGACGGACCTGCCCGCCGGTTCCTGGAGCGTCCTGCCGGTCGCCAACGACAAGATGCCCGCCCTCGTCCAGGACGAGCGGCTGCCGGTCATCTCCTTCACCGGCTCCGACAAGGTCGGCTACGCGATCATGGACTCGGCGCCGCGCAAGCACTGCACCCTGGAGCTGGGCGGCAACGGCGCGGCCGTCGTGCTCGCCGACTACGCGAGCGAGGAGGACCTGGACTGGGCCGCGAACCGCATCGCGACCTTCTCCAACTACCAGGGCGGCCAGTCCTGCATCTCCGTGCAGCGCGTGATCGCCGACGCCGCGGTCTACGACCGTCTGCTGCCGCGCATCGTGGCCGCCGTCGAGGCCCAGGTCACCGGCGACCCGTCCGACCCGAAGACCGACGTCGGCCCGCTGGTCAGCGAGGACGCGGCCAAGCGCGTCGAGTCCTGGGTGCGGGAGGCCGTCGAGGCCGGCGCCACCCTGCTCACCGGCGGCGGCCGCGACGGCGCCACGTACGCGCCGACCGTCCTCGCCGACGTGCCGGACGACGTGACGATCTCCTGCGAGGAGGTCTTCGGGCCGGTGCTGACCGTGCGCAAGGCGGACGGCGAGGCGGCCGCGTTCGCCGCGGTCAACGACTCCAAGTACGGCCTTCAGGCCGGTGTCTTCACCCACGACATCCAGGCCGCCTTCCGCGCGCACCGCGCCCTGGAGGTCGGCGGCGTGATCGTCGGCGACGTGCCGTCCTACCGCGCCGACCAGATGCCGTACGGCGGCGTCAAGCAGTCGGGCGTGGGCCGCGAGGGCGTGCGCTTCGCGATGGACGACTACACGTACGAGCGCGTCCTCGTGCTGACCGGGCTCGCCCTGTAAGACCGGGCGAGCAGTGGCCCACGACGGCCGGCGCCTCCCGCACAGGGGGCGCCGGCCGTCGTCGTACGGCGGGCCGGGAAGCCCCGCCGCACCCCGGCCGACACGGGCGCGCCCGTCATCCAGGCACTAGCCAGCGGCCCGGCGCCGGCGGCCGCGGACGTCACCCGTTCGGCCCTGCGGCCCGGAACGGCGCCGACGTGCCCCGGCGGGCGGCGCGAGGAGCGAGCGGCCCGCGGCGCGCCGGGCCCGCGCCCCTCGCGCTCCCGCGCGCCCCGCGGGACGACGGCACGCCGACGTCCCGCGGGCGGCCAGGCCCGTACGCCGTCCGGGCTCAGGCGGCCGGGCCCCCGCGTCCGGGCGCGAGGACGGACCGGCGGCGCGGCGGGCGGCGCTCCCGCCGGGGACCGCGCGGGACGGCGGAGTCGTCTCCGGGGTGGTGACTCCTCACGCTTTCGGGTACATACGTTCCAGTAGCACCGGTCAGTAACGGAACGCCCTCCGATCCCTCTTCGCGGCGAGGTGAGCCTCATGTCCGCACCATCGACCAACCGGCCGACCGACAAGCCCACCGTGACCGAGCGCGAGGCGCGCGAGGTCGCGGAGGCCGCCCGGGAGCAGAACTGGCGCAAGCCCAGCTTCGCCAAGGAACTGTTCCTCGGCCGCCTCCGGCTCGACCTCATCCACCCGCACCCGCTGCCCGCCGAGGACGACGTCCAGCGCGGCGAGGAGTTCCTCGCCAAACTGCGGGACTTCTGCGAGACGAAGATCGACAGCGCCCGGATCGAGCGCGACGCGCTGATCCCGGACGACGTGGTGACCGGTCTCAAGGAGATCGGCGCCCTCGGCATGAAGATCGACACCAAGTACGGCGGCCTCGGCCTGACTCAGGTCTACTACAACAAGGCGCTCGCACTGGCCGGCTCCGCGAGCCCGGCGGTCGGCGCGCTGCTCTCCGCGCACCAGTCGATCGGCGTGCCGCAGCCGCTGAAGATGTTCGGCACCCAGGAGCAGAAGGACGCCTTCCTGCCGCGCTGTGCCCGCACCGACATCTCGGCGTTCCTGCTCACCGAGCCGGACGTGGGCTCCGACCCGGCGCGTCTGGCGACCACCGCGGTCCCCGACGGCGACGACTACGTCCTCGACGGCGTCAAGCTGTGGACGACCAACGGAGTGGTGGCCGACCTCCTCGTCGTCATGGCGCGGGTGCCGAAGTCCGAGGGCCACCGCGGCGGCATCACCGCCTTCGTCGTCGAGGCCGCCTCCGAGGGCGTCACGGTGGAGCACCGCAACGCCTTCATGGGCCTGCGCGGCATCGAGAACGGCGTCACCCGCTTCCACCGGGTCCGCGTCCCGGCCTCCCACCGCATCGGCGCGGAGGGGCAGGGCCTGAAGATCGCCCTGACCACCCTCAACACCGGGCGGCTGTCCCTGCCCGCCATGTGCGCGGGCGCGGGCAAGTGGTGCCTGAAGATCGCCCGCGAGTGGTCGGCGGCCCGCGAGCAGTGGGGCAAGCCCGTCGCCCTGCACGAGGCGGTCGGCTCGAAGATCTCCTTCATCGCCGCCACCTCCTTCGCCCTGGAGGCCGTGGTCGACCTGTCCTCCCAGATGGCCGACGAGAGCCGCAACGACATCCGCATCGAGGCCGCCCTCGCCAAGCTCTACGGCTCCGAGATGGCCTGGCGGATGGCGGACGAACTCGTCCAGATCCGCGGCGGACGCGGCTTCGAGACGGCGGCCTCCCTCGCCGCCCGCGGCGAACGCGCCGTCCCCGCCGAGCAGATGCTGCGCGACCTGCGCATCAACCGCATCTTCGAGGGCTCCACCGAGATCATGCACCTGCTCATCGCGCGCGAGGCCGTGGACGCGCACCTCGCGGTCGCCGGCGACCTCATCGACCCCGGCAAGTCCCTCCAGGACAAGGCCAAGGCGGGCGCGAACGCGGGCGTCTTCTACGCCAAGTGGCTGCCCAAGCTGGTCGCCGGCCCCGGTCAGCTCCCGCGCTCCTACCCGGAGTTCCACCCGGCCGGGCACGTCGACCTCTCCGGCCACCTGCGCTACGTCGAACGGCACGCCCGCAAGCTCGCCCGCTCCACCTTCTACGCCATGTCCCGCTGGCAGGGCCGGATGGAGACCAAGCAGGGCTTCCTCGGGCGGGTGGTGGACATCGGCGCGGAACTGTTCGCGATGAGCGCGGCCTGCGTGCGCGCCGAGCTGCTGCGCTCCCGCGGCGAGCACGGCCGCGAGGCTTACCAGCTCGCCGACGCCTTCTGCCGCCAGGCCCGCATCCGGGTGGCCGAGCTGTTCGACCGGCTGTGGACCAACACCGACGACCTCGACCGCAAGGTCGTCAAGGGCGTCCTCGGCGGCGCGTACACCTGGCTGGAGGAGGGCGTGATCGACCCCTCGGACGACGGCCCGTGGATCGCGGACACCGCCCTGTCCACCGACCGCCGCCCGAACATGCACCGCCCGATCCGATAAGGCCTACGGCGCCCGCGCGGCCCACGCCATAGCCCGGCAGGGCCCTCGCCCGGTGCGCACGCGGCGAGTCCTCGCCGGTGCGCACCGGGCGAGGCCCGGGGGCCCGGCGGCCCCATGGCCTTACGGCCCGGCGAGGTCCGGCAGCCTGGCGGGACCCCGCGATCTCAGGGCCCGGCGGCCCTGTGGCCTGGCGAGGGCCTGCGGCCCGGTGGCCGGCAAGGCCCGGAGGGCCAGCGGTCCGGCGACCGGGCAAGGTCCCGCGGCCCGGTGGGCGCCGTGACCGGTGGCCCAGGCACACCGCGTGCGTGCGGGACGCTGCGGCGAGGCGTCGCCGCCGCGTCCCGCGGACCCCGCGCCTCCCGAAAGGGCGACGCCCTGTCCTGCCCGGCGCTCCGTGCCGCCACAATGGGGGGATGAGCGACAGTCCAGCCCCTCTCGCCGATCCGCACCTCGTCTTCGACCCCGTCGCCGGGGACGGGCCCAAGGACGTGGTGGTCCTCGGCTCGACCGGGTCCGTCGGCACCCAGGCCATCGATCTCGTGCTGCGCAACCCCGGCCGCTTCCGGGTCACCGGGCTCTCCGCCAACGGCGGACGGGTCGGCCTCCTCGCCGAGCAGGCGTACCGGCTGCGGGTGCGGACCGTCGCCGTCGCCCGCGAGGACGTCGTGCCGGTCCTGCGCGAGGCGCTCGCCGCCCAGTACGGGCCGGGCGAACCGCTCCCCGAGATCCTCGCCGGACCCGAGGCGGCCACCCGGACGGCCGCCTCCGACTGCCACACCGTCCTCAACGGCATCACCGGGTCCATCGGCCTCGCCCCGACCCTCGCCGCCCTGGAGGCGGGCCGCACGCTGGCGCTCGCCAACAAGGAGTCGCTCATCGTCGGCGGCCCTCTGGTGAAGGCCGTGGCCAAGCCGGGTCAGATCATCCCGGTGGACTCCGAGCACGCGGCGCTCTTCCAGGCGCTGGCGGCCGGCACCCGCGCGGAAGTGCGCAAGCTGGTCGTCACCGCGTCCGGCGGCCCCTTCCGCGGCCGCACCAGGGACGAGCTGGCCCACGTCACCGTCGAGGACGCCCTCGCCCACCCCACCTGGGCGATGGGCCCGGTGATCACGGTCAACTCCGCCACCCTGGTCAACAAGGGCCTGGAGGTCATCGAGGCGCACCTGCTGTACGACATTCCCTTCGACCGCATTGAGGTCGTCGTACACCCGCAGTCGTATGTTCACTCGATGGTCGAGTTCACGGACGGATCCACTCTGGCGCAGGCGACGCCCCCCGATATGGGAGGGCCGATCGCCATCGGTCTCGGCTGGCCCGAACGCGTCCCGGACGCCGCCCCCGCTTTCGACTGGAGCACCGCCTCGACGTGGGAGTTCTTCCCGCTCGACGACGACGCCTTCCCGTCCGTCGGGCTCGCCCGGCACGTCGGCCGGCTCGCGGGCACCGCCCCGGCGGTGTTCAATGCCGCCAACGAGGAGTGCGTCGACGCGTTCCTGCGCGGCGCCCTGCCCTTCAACGGGATCATGGCGACCGTGACGCAGGTGGTCGAGGAGCACGGCACGCCCCGTACGGGAACTACGCTCACCGTGGGGGACGTTCTGGAGGCGGAGACCTGGGCGCGTGCTCGGGCCCGGGAACTGACAGCGCAGACGGCGACCGCGGAGGCGCGTGCATGACATCCCTGATGATGATCGTCGGCATAGTCGTCTTCGTGATCGGCCTGCTGGTCTCCATCGCGTGGCACGAGCTGGGGCACCTGTCCACCGCCAAGCTCTTCGGCATCCGCGTGCCGCAGTACATGGTCGGCTTCGGGCCCACCGTCTGGTCGCGGCACAAGGGCGAGACGGAGTACGGCCTCAAGGCCGTGCCCTTCGGCGGCTACATCCGCATGATCGGCATGTTCCCGCCGGGCGAGGACGGCCGGATCACCGCCCGTTCCACCTCGCCCTGGCGCGGCATGATCGAGGAGGCCCGCTCGGCCGCCTTCGAGGAACTCCGCCCCGGCGACGACGAGCGCCTCTTCTACACGCGCGCCCCGTGGAAGCGGGTCATCGTGATGTTCGCCGGCCCCTTCATGAACCTGGTGCTGGCGGTCGCGCTGTTCCTCACCGTGCTGATGGGCTTCGGCATCTCGCAGCAGACCACCACGGTCAGCTCGGTCTCCCAGTGCGTCATCGCCCAGAGCCAGAACCGCGACACCTGCGCCAAGGGCGACGCCGCCTCCCCGGCCGCCGCCGCGGGCCTGAAGGCCGGCGACAAGGTCGTCTCCTTCGACGGCGTGCGCACCGCGGACTGGGACCGGCTCTCCGACCTCATCCGCGCCGACCCCGGCAAGCAGGTGCCCATCGTCGTCGAGCGCGGCGGCCACGACGTCACCCTGCACGCGAAGATCGCCACCAACCAGGTGGCCAAGAAGGACGCCCACGGCCAGATCGTCCAGGGCCAGTACGTCACCGCCGGCTTCCTCGGCTTCAGCGCCGCCACCGGCATCGTCCGCCAGGACTTCGGCGAGTCCCTGACCTGGATGGGCGACCGGCTCGGCGAGGCCGTCGACTCCATCGCGGGCCTGCCCGGCAAGATCCCCGCCCTGTGGAACGCCGCGTTCGACGGCGCCCCCCGCCAGCCCGACTCCCCGATGGGCGTGGTCGGCGCGGCCCGCGTCGGCGGCGAGATCTTCACCCTGCACATCCCGCCGACCCAGCAACTGGCCATGGCCCTGATGCTGGTCGCCGGGTTCAACCTCTCCCTGTTCCTGTTCAACATGCTCCCGCTGCTCCCGCTGGACGGCGGGCACATCGCGGGCGCTCTGTGGGAGTCGCTGCGCCGCCACCTCGCCCGGGTGCTGCGCCGCCCCGACCCGGGCCCCTTCGACGTGGCGAAGCTGATGCCGGTGGCCTACGTGGTGGCCAGCGTCTTCATCTGCTTCACGATCCTCGTCCTGATCGCGGACGTGGTGAACCCGGTCAAGATCTCCTAGGTCCTGCTGTCCCGCAGGACCCTGTCACGCGCGCTGTCGAGGGGCGGCCGGGCGGGTGCTCCGCCCGGCCGCCTGCCGACGAGTGGCTTACCGGGTGGCATGTGCTCGCCCAAGGCCGAGTGCCGTAATCTCGAAGCCTGGAGCCCGCCGCTCAACGGGACCGGACCTTGATCCACGACTTGGGGTTGCACAGCAGATGACTGCGATTTCTCTCGGCATGCCGTCCGTTCCTACCAAGCTCGCCGAGCGCCGCAAGAGCCGGCAGATCCAGGTCGGGTCGGTGGCGGTGGGCGGGGACGCTCCGGTGTCGGTGCAGTCGATGACGACGACGCGGACCTCGGACGTGGGCGCGACGTTGCAGCAGATCGCGGAGCTGACGGCGTCGGGGTGTCAGAT